>NZ_DAMCAM010000054.1:0-19787 GCF_032059615.1 Melaminivora sp.
GCAGCAGGCCGGCACCGCCATGGTCGCGCAGGCCAACCAGCTGCCCCAGGGCGTGCTGGCCCTGCTGCGCTGATCGGTGCGGCGGCTCAGGGAGCGTGGCGCCCGGCGCCCGCTTCCCTGCACCGCCAGCGGGAGGTCTGAAGCCGGCGCGACGGGTTTTCCCGCCGCGCCGGCTTTCGCGCAAGTGGCGCGGTACAGGAAACAGAGGGGTTTGCAGCGCCCTTTTCCTTGTCCTGGTCGCGCGGCCCCCGGCAGATAATGTCCTTTGTGTTGGCGTCGGGTTTTGCCCAGGAGGTGGTCATGGCCAGTTTTTCTTCGATCGGTGTGGGCCTGGGCGGCAACGTGGACGTGAACGCGCTCATCAAGGCGTCCGTCGATGCGGTCAAGATGCCCATCACCCGCCCCAACGGCCTCAATTACCAGGCCAAGCTGACCGAAGCCAAGATTTCCACCTTCGGCCAGGTCAAGTCCCTGGTGTCCACCCTGCAGTCGGCCGCGAGCAAGCTCTCGAGCATGACCGGCTGGAACGCCGTCTCCGCCATGTCGTCGGACAGCAAGATCGTTTCGGCCACGGCAATTGGTGGCACGGTGGAGACCACCTTCAGCGTCGAGGTCGAGCAACTGGCCAAGGCCCAGGTGTCGACCGCCCAGGGCCTGCCTGCGGGCCAGCCGGTGGGCGCTGGCACGCTGAAGCTGGAGATCGGCAAGTGGGACGGCGGCAACTTCACGGCAGGCAGCGCCAGCCCCGCGGTGGAGATTTCCGTGGGCGCGGGCGACACCCTGTCCGATATCGCCGGCAAGATCAACGAATCCAAGAGCGGCGTCACGGCCACCATCCTGACCGACGAGACCGGTCAGCGCCTGATGCTGCGCAGCAAGAACACGGGCGAGGAGGCCGGCTTCAAGGTCTCCATCCTCGACGACGCCGACGGTGACACGGGCGATGATCAGGGCCTGTCGCGCCTTGCCGCTGGCCTGTCCACCGACCCGGGCGTGGGTGCCGCTGCCAATGCCAAGGCCACCATCAACGGGCAGTTCGCCGTCAGCTCGCCGACCAACTCCTTCGAGAACGCCGTGGCCGGCGTGACATTCAAGGCCGAGCAGAAGACCACCGCGCCCATCGAGATCACCGTCAAGCGCGACGGCGATGCGATGAAGAAGAACATCGAAGATTTCGTGGTGGCTTACAACGCGGTCAACCAGGCGCTCAATGATCTGACCAAATACGACGTCGGCACCAAGGAAGGCGGCATGCTGCAGGGCGATTCCACGGCCATAGGTCTGCAAAACACGCTGCGCAACGTGATGCAGTCGTTCTCCAGCAGCACGGGGCCTTTCCGCATGCTCTCGGATATAGGACTGGGCACCGTCAAGGGCGGCGACCTGGCGATCGACAGCACCAAGCTGGAGGCAGCGCTCAAGGACCCGGCCGGCCTCAAGGCCCTGTTCATCGGCGCCGACGGCGTGGGCACGACCACCGATGGCGTGGCGGAGAAGGTCAAGGCCGCCACCAGTGATCTGCTGGACAGTGATGGCTTTTTCGCCACCAAGGACAAGCAGCTGAAGAATGTCCTCAAGGCCAACGCCAAGGAGGTCCAGCGGGTCAACGACCGGGCCGCGAGTGCCGAGGCGCTGCTGATGTCGCGCTATACGGCCCTGGACACGCAGATGAGCAAGATCAACGCCCTCAACGCGTACATCTCGCAGCAGGTGACGACATGGAACAAAACCAAGATGTGAGGGCGACGCAAGCCTTCAGTTTTCCGCCGTGTGGCCGATAAAGAGGTCAGCAGTCAGTCAAGGAAGCCACCATGTTCAACGCCTTCAGTTCCCGTTCCGCATCCGCCTATCAGCGCATCAACGTGGAGACCAGCATGCCCACGTTCGACCCGCACCAGCTGGTCGCGCTGCTGTATGAAGGCGTGCTCAACGCCATCGCTTCGGCACGTGGAGCGCTGGCACGCAACGACGTGCAGGCCAAGTGCGACGGCATCGGCAAGGCCGTCCGCATTCTCGAAGAAGGCCTGCTCACCGCCCTGGACCGCGAAGCCGGCGGCGAGCTGGCCGCATCTCTGGAGGCCGTGTACGACTATTCCCTGCGCCGCTTGATCCAGGCCAACATGGCCAATGACGACGCCATGCTGCAGGAGGTGGCGCGCCTGATCGAGCCCATCTCGCAGGCCTGGCGCGACATGAAGAACCCGGCCGCCGCTGCCATGGCAGCAGCCAACGATGCGATGCCCTCTGCACTGGTGGAGGCCTGAAATGCCCGAAATGCTGATCGACTACTACAAAGCCATTGAACAAAGCAGCTCCCGCATGCTGGAGGCCGCGCGCCTGAAGGACTGGGACGAAGTGGTGCGCTGCGAAGGCGCGTGTGCGGTGCTCATCGAGCAGCTGCGCTTCCAGGCGGGCCAGCAGGAGCTGGCGCCCGAGGAGCGCAAGGAAAAGGCGCGCATCATGCAGCGCATCCTGCGCAACGACGCCCAGATCCGCTACCTGACCGAGCCCTGGATCGCCCAGTTCGACCACCTGTTCGAAGGCCAGCCCCAGGTCATGCATTGATCCCGGGGCGGCGGCCCGGCTCCAGGGCCGGGCCGAGGTCCCCGCGCCCGGCAGGGGCTTCCAGGGGCAAAACGAACAAAAGCCGACCACCCGCAAGGTGGTCGGCTTTTTTGCTGAAAATTTTAAAGAAAAGTGGCTCCAGCCCTTGTCGGGCTTGGAGAGTGCGCTATCAAAAATTGAGTCGGCGGGGCGTCACACCTGCATGTTCATGATGTCGGTGTAGGCCTGCACCATGCGGTTGCGCACGTGCAGCGTCGCCTGAAAGCCGATCTGCGCCTTCTGCATGGCGACCATGGTTTCCTCCAGGCTGACGTTGGGATTCTCCAGCTGCACCTCGCGCTGCAGATCGCTCGCCTGGGCCTGCGCATTGCTCACGCCGCGCAGCGCGTCCTTGAAGGCCGTGGAGAAGCCGCCGACCTCGCCCGCGCCGCCCTGCGGCGCGGTGGCGCGGCGGGCGAGCTGGGTGCCCGTCAGGGGCTGGGTGGTGCTGGCGATGCGCAGGTCCATGGCGTAAGGCGTGGCGGGAGTTGGGAAAGTGGGGCAATCCTAGGGCCTGCCCGCGCGCCGCGCTGGCGGAATAACAGGCCAAAGGCGCGCCTTATCGGGCGAACGCCGGCGGGGCGCAAACCCATAATCGCCGCAACTGCCATTGGGCCCGCCCTGGCGCCGCCCCCTTCCGATTGCCGTCACGCCCCAAGCCACGATGACCTCCGCCGTCGCAGAAATCCCCGCCGTACCCAACCCCGCCGCCCCCGCGGCGCCGGGCCTGCTTGCCCGGTTCGGTGCGCTCGACCGCGCCACCCGGCTGCGCTGGGGTGCGGCGGCCGCCGTGCTGCTGGCCGTCGTCGTGGGCGCCTTCTTCTACGCTCGCCAGCCCGACTACAAGGTGCTGTTCGCCGGCGTGAACGACAAGGACGGCGGCGCCATCGTCGCGCAGCTCACGCAGATGAACGTGCCCTACAGGTACAGCGAGGGCGGCGGCGCCATCCTGGTGCCGGCCGAGCGTGTGCACGACGTGCGCCTGCGTCTGGCCACGGCCGGCCTGCCCAAGGGGTCGGTCTCGGGCTTCGAGCTGATGGAGACCAGCCGTTTCGGCGTGACCCAGTTCCAGGAGCGGCTGAACTTCCAGCGCGGCCTGGAGGGCGAGCTCACCCGCTCCATCCAGGCGCTGGCTTCGGTGCAAAGCGCGCGCGTGCACCTGGCATTGCCCAACCAGAACGGGTTCTTCCGCGAGCAGCAAAAGCCCTCGGCCTCGGTGCTGGTGAGCCTGCACCCGGGACGCGTGCTCGACCGCGCGCAGCTGGCCGGCATCGTGCACCTGGTCGCCTCCAGCGTGCCCGAGCTGGCGCCCTCGGCCGTGAGCGTGCTCGATGACACCGGCAAGCTGCTGTCGCAGTCGCCCGATGGCAACTCCGGGGCCAGCGTCGATGCCCAGCAGCTGGCCTATGTGCAGCAGATCGAGCAGCAGTACACCCGCCGCATCGTCGACCTGCTGGAGCCGGTGGTGGGCAAGAACAACGTGCGCGCCCAGGTCACGGCCGAGGTGGACTTCAGCCACACCGAGTCCACCGTGGAGCAGCACCGGCCCAACCTCTCGCCCGAAGCCAGCGCCGTGCGCAGCCAGCAGGTGCTGGAAACTGGCGTCACCCCGGGCAGCCAGCCACCCACGGGCGTGCCCGGCGCCGTGACCAACCAGCCGCCCCAGGCCGCGGGCGCGCCCATCAACGGCCCGGCGCCGCAGCTGGGCGCGGGCGGCGGCCAGCAGGGCGGAGCCGGCCAGGGCAAGCGCGAATCGGTCACCAACTACGAGGTGGACAAGACCACCCAGGTCACGCGCGGCAGCGCCGGCGCCATCAAGCGCGTGAATGCCGCGGTGGTCGTCAACTACGCCAGCGTGAGCGAAGGCGCCGGCAAGCCGGCCCAGGCCAAGGCCCTGTCGCCCGAGCAGATCGAGCAGATGACGGCGCTGGTGCGCGAGACCATCGGCTTCAACAAGGAGCGCGGCGACTCGGTCAACCTGATGAACACGCCGTTCCTGGTGGAGCAGGAGAACGTGGTCGAGCTGCCGCTGTGGAAGCAGCCCGAGGTGCGCGAACTGGCCCGCACGCTGGGCTGGCCCCTGGGCGTCTCGCTGGCCGTGGCCCTGCTACTGCTGGGCCTGGTGCGCCCGACTCTGAAGGCGCGCGGCGCACCCCAGGCCGTGCCGGCCGCGGGCCTGCAGGTGGATGCCATTGAGTCCGAGAGCCTGGAGCGCCCGGCGCTGCCCGCGCCCGAGCAGGTGGCCCTGCCCGTCAAGGAGCTGCCGCCCACGCCCGAGCAGAGACGCCTGGAGGACGCCCGCACGCTGGCGCGCGACAATCCCGTGGCGGTGGCCAACATCATCAAGACCTGGGTGAACGGTGAGTGACGTGGCGCCGCGAGCCAGGACTGACGACGGATTGCAGGTGGTGATCTATGGATGAGCAAGGGCTGAACGACGCGGCCATCATGCTGATGTCGCTGGGCGAGGAGGAGGCCGCCGAGGTCTTCAAGCACCTGTCGCCCAAGGAGGTGCAAAAGCTGGGCGAGACCATCGCCCGCATGCGCACCGTCTCGCGCGAGAAGGTCGATGAGGTGCTGGGCCGTTTCACCAACGACGCGGCGGCGCAGAGCCTGCTGGTGTCGGACACCAGCAACTACGTGCGCGCCGTGCTCAAGCGCGCCCTGGGCGACGACAAGGCGGCGCTGCTGATCGACCGCATCCTGCAGGGCGGCGATGTCTCTGGCATCGAGAGCCTCAAGTGGATGGACCCGCTGTCGGTGGCCGAGCTGCTGCGCAACGAACACCCGCAAATCGTTGCCGCCATCCTGGTGCACCTCGATCCCGAGCAGTCCTCGGGCATCCTGATGCACCTGTCCGAGCGCCAGCGTGGCGAGGTCATGCTGCGCATCGCCACCATCGAGGGCATCCAGCCCACGGCGCTCAAGGACCTGAACGAAGTGCTGTTTCGCGTGCTGGCCGGCGGCGACAAGATCCGCAAGAGCTCGCTGGGCGGCGTCAAGGCCGCAGCCGAGATCATCAACCTCATGGGCTCGGGCGCCGACGCCGTGGTGCTCGAATCCATCCGCAGCTACGACGCCGACCTGGCGCAGAAGATCATGGACAAGATGTTCGTCTTCGACGATCTGGCCAAGCTCGATGGCCGCGCCATCCAGACCGTGCTGCGCGAAGTGGCGTCCGAGACGCTGGTCGTGGCCCTGAAGGGCGCCCAGCCCGAGGTGCGCGACAAGATTCTGGCCAACATGTCCTCGCGCGCCGCCGAGGCCATGCGCGAGGACCTGGAGTCGCGCGGGCCCATGCGCCTGTCGGAGGTCGAGGCGCAGCAGCGCGAAATCCTGAAGACCGTGCGCCGTCTGGCCGAGGAAGGGCAGGTCGCCCTGGCCGGCGGCGCCGACGACGCCTTCGTGTGACCCGGGCGGCAGGCTGAGAAGACATGGCAGGCAACCACCGCAACTACACCCGTTTCATCCCGCGCGAGGAGGTGGGCGAGGTCACGCGCTGGCAGTTCGGCTCGGTCGGCATGGGCGGCGCGCCGGTGCTCGAGCCGCTGTTCGCCGAAGCGGCCGCGGCCGCCGAGCAGGAGCCGGCGGCGCCGCTGGAGCCCGTGATTACCGAGGCCCAGCACGAGGCGCTGCTGGCCCAGGCCTGCCAGCAGGCCCACGCCCAGGGCGTGGCCGAGGGCCAGGAGCAGGCGGGCCTGCACTGGCAGCAGCGCATGGACGAATACGTCGCCGGCCAGGGGCGCGAGGCGGCCGGGCGGCTGGCGCAGGTCGCCCAGGCGCTGGAGGCGAGTTTTTCCGGGCTGCAGCAGGACATGGCGCAGCAGGTGCTGGGCCTGGCCTGCGACATCGCCCACCAGGTCCTCAGGAGCGAGCTGGCCGTCAACCGCGAGGCCGTGCTGCCCGTGGTGCGCGAGGCCCTGTCCATGCTGGTCGGCGAGAGCCGCCCGGCCACGGTCAAGCTCAACCCCGCCGACTGGGAGGCCGTGGCGCCGGCGCTGCGCAGCGAATTTCCCAACCCGCGCATCGAATGGCTGGCCGACGCCTCGGTGCAGCCGGGCGAGTGCATGGTCGAGTCCGCCGGCATGGTGATCGACGGCACGCTGGACAAGCGCTGGCGGCGGGCCATTGCCGCGCTGGGCCTGACCGACGCATGGCGGGGGGCCGGCCATGGCCATTGAGCCCGATGCCGCCTGGCAGCAGTGGATGGCGACGGCGCGCGAGCGCGTGGCCGGCCCCAACCCGCTGGAGACGCGCGGCACGCTGACCCGCCTGACCGGCCTGGTGCTCGAGGCCGCGGGCATCCGCGCCCCGGTGGGCTCGCAGTGCCAGGTGCAGATGCCCGGGCACGACGCGGTGCTGGCCGAGGTCGTGGGCTTTGCCGGCGACAAGGCCTACCTGATGCCGGCGGGCGACATCCACGGCCTGTCCAGCGGCGCCAGCGTCACGCCGGCGCCGGCCTTCGTGCCGCCGCTGCGCCTGGGCGCGGCGCCCCTGGAAGAGGGCCGACCCGCGGGCGAGGGAGCCCTGCTGCTGCCCATGGGCGACGGCCTGCTCGGGCGGGTGGTGGATTCGCAGGGCCAGCCACTGGACCATGCCGGCCCGCTGGCCGACGTGCGCGCCCTGCCCATGGACCGCAGCCCCATCAACGCCATGGAGCGCGACCCGGTGCGCGAGCCGCTGGACACCGGCGTGCGCTCCATCAACGCGCTGCTGAGCGTGGGCCGGGGCCAGCGCCTGGGCCTGTTTGCTGGCTCGGGCGTGGGCAAGTCGGTGCTGCTCGGGATGATGGCGCGCTACACCCGGGCTGACGTCATCGTGGTCGGGCTGATCGGCGAACGCGGCCGCGAGGTCAAGGAGTTCGTCGAGGACATTCTGGGCGCGGGCGACCGCGACCGCGCCGTGGTGGTGGCGGCCCCGGCCGACGCACCGCCGCTCTTGCGCATGCAGGGCGCCGCCTACGCCACGGCGATTGCCGAGCACTTTCGCGACAAGGGCAGGCACGTGCTGCTGCTCATGGACTCGCTCACCCGCTACGCCATGGCGCAGCGCGAGATCGCCCTGGCGATTGGCGAGCCGCCGGCCACCAAGGGCTACCCGCCCAGCTGCTTTGCCAAGCTGCCGGCGCTGGTCGAGAGGAGCGGCAACGGCCTGAACGGCGTGGGCTCGATCACCGCGTTCTATACCGTGCTCTCTGAAGGGGACGACCAGCAGGACCCGATCGCCGACGCCGCGCGCGCCATCCTGGACGGGCACATCGTGCTGTCGCGGGCGCTGGCCGAGGGCGGGCACTACCCGGCCATCGACATCGAGCAGTCGGCCTCGCGCGTCATGCACAACGTCGTCACACGCGAGCATCTCGACCTGGCGCGGCGCTTCCGCGCCGTGTACTCGCGCTACCAGAAGAGCCGCGACCTGATCCAGGTGGGCGCCTACATGGCCGGCTCCGACCCGCAGATCGACGAGGCTATCCGCCTGCAGCCGGGCATGGTGGCCTTCCTGCAGCAGAGCATGTTCGACGGCGCCACCATGGACGACAGCGTCGCCGGCATGGCCCAGGCGCTGCAGGAGGCATGAGGCCATGTCGAGCCTGAAAGCCTTCACCGTCGCCGTCGAGCTGGCCGAGCGCCAGCGCGACGCCGCGCGCCAGGCGCTCAAGAGCGTGGAGGCCGCGCACCAGGCCGCGCAGGCGCAGCTCGCGCAGATCGAGGGCTATGCGCTGGAGCTGCAGGACCGCTGGGGCGCCAGCGAAGGGCGTGCGCTGGCACCGGAGGTGATGCGCCACCATTACCAGTTCGTCGGCCGGCTGGAGCACGCCGCCGGACTGCAAACCCGCGTGGTGGCCGGGCAGGACCAGCGCGTGGCAGCGGCACGGGCGGCGCTGCTGCAGGCCGAGCTGCGCCTGTCCAGCCTGCGCAAGGTGCTCGAACAGCGCCAGGCCGAGCAGGCGCGCGAGCGCCAGCGCAACGAACAGAAGCAGACCGACGAATACGCGTCGCAGCGTGCCGCAGCACGCCGCGCCGCCAGCCACGAGGAGTGAGCCATGATGAATACGGCACAGGCAGGCATCGAAACCGGTGCGCCTCAGGGCGCTCATGCCGCCAGCGCGGCGCGGGGCGCGCGCCGCCCGGCCGTCGAGGCGCAGGACGGCGCCCAGGCGGGCGGCTTTGCCGCGCTGCTGGCCGGCCTTGGACAGGACGCAGCAGTGGTGCCGGAGACGACGCCGGCTGAGCCGGCCCTGCCAGGCGCCGCGGGGCAGGGCGCAGACGACGCCGATGCCTCTGGTGCCGAGGTCGTTGCCGAAGGCACCCTGCTTGCCATGCTGATGGGCCAGATGCCCGGCGCCCCGATCCAGCTGCCCGCCGAAGGGCCGGGGCAGAAGGTGGGCAATGTCCAGGGAGACCTGGCCTGGCCCGGTGGCGCAGCGCGCGGGGCTGCGTCGCACGGCCTGCGCGGCGCGGCGCAGCAGGGGCTGGACGTGGCGCTGCACGGCAGGCCCGGGGCCGACACCCTGGTGGGCGAGACGGCCCTGCTCGACGCGGCGCAGCCCGACCTCGATGTGGATGCACAGGCCGCGCTGGAGCCCGGCGCCGACCGCCCGGGCACAGCCCGCAGGCCGGCGCGCCCGGCCGGCGCCCCGGCCCTGCCCGCCGCCGTGGCCCGCGCCAGCACCGGCACGCTGATGGCGGCCGTGCGCGACGTGGCCGCCGCCGCGGCCACGCTGCAGGCGCCGGCGGCCCAGGCGGCGTCCGGTGCCGCCCAGCCGGCCGCGAGCACCGCGGGCGGGCCCCGCACCGACGTGCCGCAGGTCCAGGCTGCCACTGTCCCCCCGCAGGGCGACCCGGGGATGTCGGCGGCCGCGGCCCTGTCCGGCGCGCCGGAATCGCGCCCCGGCGCCGGCCCTGCCAGCCCCGCTGGCGCGGGCGGGCCGGGTGCGGCGGGCACTGCCGCTTCGGGTGCCGAAGGCATCCAGCCCCCGGCCGAGGGCGGGCTGGCCGACCCGAACGCCGCAGCGGTGGCCGATCCGGCAGCCGCCGAGGCCGAGCTGGCCGAGCAGGTGAGCTACTGGGTCCACCAGGGCCTGCAAAACGCCGCGCTCACGCTCGAGCGCGACGGCGCGCCGGTGCACGTGCAGGTCTCGCTGGCCGGCAATGAGGCCCATGTCAGCTTCCACAGCGACGAGGCCCAGGCGCGCCAGATGCTCGACGCCGGCACGGCCGAGCTGCGCGCGCTGCTGCAGGAGCAGGGCCTGCAGCTGGCGGGCATGACGGTCGGGGCAGGGCAGGGGGGGCGCCAGGGTCGCTCAGGCGCGGGCGGCGAGGACGGTGGTGACAACCGCGGCGCCCGCCAGGGCGTGGTGCGCGCGGGCATGGACCAGAGCGCCCCGGGGCCGCGCCAGCCGGGCCGCGGCACGGCCGCCGAGCGCTCGGTGGACATCTTCGTCTGAGAGGCCGGGGCTTTGCGCCAAGCCGCCGAAAGCGCGGCTTTCCGGCGTTTATTCTGGCTATCATGGCCCGCGCCGCGCGCCAATAATCCCCCCATCCGCCGAGATGGGGCGCCGCGTGGTGGCACCCTGCCCGACCATCGCCGTGCGCGCGCGCAGCGCCAGAAAGCCCCGCAGTGTCCGAGACCGAAGCCGCTCCTCCGAAGAAAAGCAAGAAACTGATCGTCATCGCGGCGATCGTGCTGCTTGTGGTGGTGCTGGGCGGGGCCGCCGCCTGGTTCTTCCTGTCGCAGCGCCATGCGGCCGACGAGGACGAGGAAGGCGGCGCGCCGCGCGCCAGCCAGAGCGCCACGCCCAAGGCGCCGCCCACGTTCCTGCCGCTGGAGAGCATGGTGGTGAACCTGGCCGACCCGGGCGGCGACCGTTTCGCGCAGATCGGCATCACGCTGGAGCTCGACGACGCCAAGGTGGCCGAGCAGGTCAAGGCCTACATGCCCAGCATCCGCAGCAGCGTCCTGCTGCTGGTGTCGCAGCGCACCAGCGACGAGCTGCTCACGCGCGACGGCAAGGAAAAGCTGGCCGCCGACGTGCGCCGCGAGGTGCTGCGCCCCCTGGGCATTGCCCCGCCCAAGCCCACGAAACGCAGCACCCCGCGGGATGAGGATGACTATGACGACGAGGAGCCGCCGCGCCGCCGCGCCGAACCCAACAACCCGGTGCGCCAGGTGCTGTTCTCCAGCTTCATCGTTCAGTGAGCCGAGGACTGTCTCATGAGTGAATCCTTTCTGTCGCAGGAAGAAGTCGATGCCCTCCTGGAGGGCGTCACGGGCGAGAGCCAGAAAACCGTCAAGGAAGAGATCGAGGCCGGCTCGATCCGCAGCTACGACATCTCCAGCCAGGAGCGCATCGTGCGTGGGCGCATGCCCACCATGGAGATCGTCAACGAGCGTTTCGCCCGCAATTTCCGCATCGGCCTGTTCAACCTGATCCGCCGCAGCCCCGAGATCTCGGTGGGCACGGTGTCGGTGCAGCGCTACAACGCCTTTTTGCGCGAGCTGGTGGTGCCGACCAACTTCAACATCGTCGCCATCCGCCCGCTGCGCGGCAGCGGCCTGATCGTGTGCGAGCCCTCGCTGGTGTTTGGCGTCATCGACACGCTGTACGGCGGCACGGGCAAGTTCCAGACGCGCATCGAGGGGCGGGACTTCTCCGCCACCGAGCAGCGCGTCATCAACCGCCTGGTGGACGTGATCTGCGAGGAATACAAAAAGGCCTGGCAGGGCATCTACCCGCTCGAATTCGGCTACCAGCGCTCGGAGATGCAGCCGCAGTTCGCCAACATCGCCACGCCCAGCGAGATCGTCGTGTCCACGGCCTTCCAGCTGGAGATCGGCGACCTGTCCGGCGCCATCCACATCTGCATGCCCTACGCCACGCTGGAGCCCATCCGCGACGTGCTGTATTCGGCCACGCAGGGCGATGCGATCGAGGTGGACCGCCGCTGGGTGCGCGTGCTCACGCGTGAGATCCAGGCCGCCGAGGTCACGCTGGTGGCCGAGCTGGCCCGCGCCGACGCCACCGTGGAGCAGCTGCTGGCCATGAAGCCGGGCGACTTCATCGAGCTCGACCGCGAGCCGCGCATCCGCGCCTCCATCGGCGGGGTGCCGCTGTTCGAGTGCCAGTACGGCACGCACAACGCCAAGTACGCGATCCGCATCGAGGAGTGCCTGCGCACCGCGGACGCCAGCTGGCTGGGAGACAAACATGGCAAATGAAAACGACCACGACGGCCTGCCGGCCGACGGCGGCGCGGACGACCCGTTCGCCGGCTGGGCCGAGGCGCTGGAGGAGCAAAAGCGCTCCGATGGCGGCAACACCTTCGATGCCGAGCAGGGCGGGCCCCTGTCGGGCGAGGCCATGCGCCCGTCCTCGGTTGCGGCCGACCCGGCGGTGCACGACATCAACATGGTGCTGGACATCCCGGTGCAGCTGTCGGTGGAGCTGGGCCGCACCAAGGTGCCGATCAAGTACATCCTGCAGCTGGCCCAGGGCTCGGTGGTCGAGCTGGACGCGCTGGCCGGCGAGCCCATGGACGTGCTGGTCAACGGCTACCTCATCGCCCAGGGCGAGGTGGTGGTGGTCAACGACAAGTTCGGCATCCGCCTGACCGACGTGGTCACGCCCTCCGAGCGGCTGCGCCGCGTGAGCCGGGGCTGACGGCCGTGGGCATGACGCAGACGCTGGCGCTGGTGGTGCTGTTCGTGGCGGCGCTGTCGGCACTGCCCTGGCTGATCCGCCGGTTGCAGCAGCGCCAGATGGGGCTGCTGCCTGGTGGCGGCACCGGGGCGGCCTCGCGCGTGCTCTCGGCCGTGGCCGTGGGCCCGCAGCAGCGCATCGTGACCGTCGAGGTGGGCCCCTCGCACCAGCGCACCGTGTTGGTGCTGGGCGTGACGACGCAGCAGATCAACTGCCTGCACGTGCTACCCGCCCCGTCGTTCGCCGGCGAGGTGGCGGCCGCGCGCGCAGGCGCGCCCGAGAGCCATGGCTGAGGCGCGCCGCGGCCTGCGCCGGGCCGGTGCCCTGCTGGCCGGCGGCTGCGCCCTGGCGCTGGCTGCCTGGGCCCCGGCGGCGCTGGCGCAGCAGGCCGGGGCGGCCCAGCCGGGCGCGCTGCCCCTGGTGATCGGCGCCGGCCCGGGGGGCACCAGCTACTCGGTGCCCATCCAGACGCTGCTGTTCTTCACGGCGCTGTCGTTCCTGCCGGCGGTGCTGCTGATGATGACGGGCTTCACGCGCATCGTGATCGTGCTGTCGCTCCTGCGCCAGGCCATCGGCACGCAGTCGGCGCCGCCCAACCAGGTCATCGTCGGGCTGTCGCTGTTTCTCACCGCTTTCGTCATGGGTCCCACGCTCGACCGCGTCTACCAGGACGCCTACGTGCCCTACAGCAACAACCAGCTGAGCTTCGAGCAGGCGGTGCAGCAGGCCGAGGGGCCGGTGCGCACCTTCATGCTGCGGCAGACGCGGCAGTCGGACTTCGCGCTGTTCGCCCGTCTGGCCCGGCTCGAAGACGGCGCCACGGCCGAGACGGCGCCGCTGCGCGTGCTGGTGCCGGCCTTCGTCACGAGCGAGCTGAAGACGGCCTTCCAGATCGGCTTCATGATCTTCATCCCGTTCCTGATCATCGACATGGTGGTCTCCAGCATCCTCATGTCGCTGGGCATGATGATGCTGTCGCCGGTGCTGGTGGCGCTGCCGTTCAAGCTGATGCTGTTCGTGCTGGCCGACGGCTGGAACCTTTTGATCGGCTCGCTGGCCGCGAGTTTCTCCACCTGAACGACGCGCAGAAAGCCGCTCCCATGACCGCACAGTTCGTCCTCACCATGGGCCGCGAGGCCCTGACCATGCTGCTGACGATCGCCCTGCCGGTGCTGAGCGTGGTCATGGCCGTGGGGCTGGCGGTGAGCATCTTCCAGGCGGTCACGCAGATCCACGAGGCCACGCTCGCCTTTGTGCCCAAGCTGATCGCCGCCGTGCTGGTGTTCGCCGTCGCCGGGCCCTGGATGATCTCCACGCTGGTGGACTTCCTGCGCCGCACCATCGAGTCCATCCCGAGCGTGGTCGGCTGACGCGCGGCCGAGGGCAGGCCCTTGATCACCTTCTCCGAGGCCCAGATCATGGCCTGGCTGTCGCCGGTGCTGTGGCCGTTCCTGCGCGTGCTGGCGCTGTTTTCGGTGGCGCCGGTGTTCTCCATGCGCGCCGTGCCCACGCGTACGCGCATCGGCCTGGCCTTCCTGATCGCCGTGTGCGCCCAGGCCGTGCTGCCCGAGCAGCCGGTCATCAGCGTCAACGGCCGCGAGGCGCTGGGCGCGGTCGTGCAGCAGGTGGGGGTGGGTGTGGCCATCGGCTTTGCCGTGCGGCTGGTCTTCGCCTCGCTGGAGCTGGCCGGCGAGGTCATCGGGCTGCAGATGGGCCTGAATTTCGCCTCCTTCTTCGACCCGGCCAGCAACGCCCAGGTCAGCGCCGTGGCGCGCTTCTTCGGCAACATGGCGCTGCTGCTGTTCGTCGTCATCAACGGCCACCTGATGGTGCTGATGGCGGTGGTCAAGAGTTTTGAGCGCTTTCCGGTGCAGGGCCACTGGTTGGAGGCGGTCGGGCAGATGCGCCTGCACGAGCTGGGCGGCGCGCTGTTCTCCAGCGCCCTGTGGATCGCCCTGCCCATGGTGGCCCTGCTGCTGTTCGTCAACCTGACGCTGGGCATCATCTCGCGCGTGGCGCCGCAGATGAACATCTATGCCGTGGGCTTTCCGGTCACGCTCACCGTGGGCATGCTGGGCATCACGGCCACGCTGCCCCTGCTGGAGCAGCCCATGCTCAGCCTGCTGCAGCGAGCGATCGACCTGTTCTCGCCAGCGTGAGTCAAAAAAGAGAGCAAATCATCGTTGTCCCTGAAGGGCAAACGGCCTGAAAGATTGGTAATCGCCGAGCCGCGTCACACCAGCTGGTTGCGGATGGCGTACACCGTCAACTCGGCGTTGTTGCTCAGCTTGAGCTTGTCCAGCACCCGCGCGCGATAGACGCTCACCGTCTTGGGGCTGAGCATCAGCTCCTCGGCGATATCCGACAGGCGCCGGCCCGAGGCGATCTTCACCAGGGTCTGCAGCTCGCGCTCGGACAGCGCCTCGTGTGGCAGCTCGGCCGCCGGCTGCGCCAGGCTGTCGGCCAGCAGCTGCGCCACCTCGGGCGTGAGGTATTTGCGGCCCTGCACCACGGTGTGGATGGCGTGGATGAGCGCCAGCGGGTCGCCCCCCTTGTTGGCATAGCCATAGGCGCCGGCGCGGATGGCGCGCAGCGCGTACTGGTCCTCGGGGTACATGGAGACGATCAGCACCTTGATGTGCGGGTGCGTGTCGCGCAGGGTCGCCAGCACCTCCAGGCCGCTGCGCCCGGGCAGGTTCAGGTCCAGCAGCAGCACGTCGCAGGCGGCGGTGCGCAGCACCTCGCGCAGCTCGGGGTAGCTGCCGGCCTCGCCCGTGACCACGATGTCGGGCGACTCGATGATGGTGTCGCGGATGCCGCGGCGCAGCACCGCGTGGTCGTCACAGAGGACCACGTTGATCATGTCTCATCCTCCTGCTCGCCCTCCGGGCCGGGGCTCGCGTGCGATGGTAGCCGCGCGGCCCCGGGCAGGGGCAGCGAGACGATGATGGAGGTGCCGCGGCCGACCTGGCTGCTCACGTCCAGCCAGCCGCCGGCGCGGCGCGCCCGCTCGGCCAGGCCCTTGAGGCCGAACGAGCGGGGTTTCTTCAGCGTCTCCGGGGCAATGCCGCAGCCGTCGTCCGTCACCTCCAGCGTCAGCACGCCCTCGTGGTCGGACAGCTCGATGCGCACCTGGCTGGCCTGCGCGTACTTGTGGATGTTGGTGAGTGCCTCCTGCGCCGTGCGGTAGGCCACCAGCTGCAGCGCCGGCGGCACCTGCGCGGCGGCCGCGCTCTCGCACAGCAGGCGCACCGGCAGGCGGGTGCGCCGCTCGAAGGTCTCGGCAAGCCACTGCACGGCCGCGGCCAGGCCCTGGTCGAGCACGGGCGGGCGCAGGTTGAGCATGATGCGCTGGCTCGCGTCGATGGCGTGCTGCAGCATCTCGCAGGCCGTGTCGGCGTGGGTGCGCAGGCCCTCCTCGCGCGAATGGCGCTGGATCCAGGCCAGGTCGAACTTGACGGCGGTGAGCGCGCCGCCGATGTCGTCGTGGATCTCGCGCGCGATCGCCGCGCGCTCTTCTTCGATCGTGGTCTGCAGGTGCTCGGCCAGTGCGGCCAGGCGCTGCTCGGACTCGGCCAAATCGGCCGTGGCCTGCTCGCGCGCGCGCCGGGCCTCGGCCACCTCGATGGCGCGTTCGACCACGTGCGGCAGCCGCGCCATGTCGTCCTTGAGCAGGTAGTCGGCAAAGCCCAGGCGCATGGCGTCCACGGCGGCGGCCTCGCCGATGGCGCCCGACAGCAGCACGAAGGGCGGGTGGCCGCCGCGCGCCTCGGCCAGCTGCCAGGCATCGATGGCGGTGAAACCCGGCAGGTGGTAGTCGGCCAAAATCACGTCGAACCGCTCCCGGTCCAGCCAGGAGGCAAAATCCGCCAGCGTGTCCACCTGGCGGATCTCGTGCGCCAGGCGCGCGCGGCGCAGCGTCAGGCGCACCAGGGCATGGTCGGCCTGCGAGTCCTCGAGATGCAGCACGCGCACGGGTCTTTTCGAGGTCAGGGATTCATCGGGGTTGGGTATCATGGATACATATTGGAACAAAGCGGGACATGGTGCCCTGCGCCGGCACATGGCACTGCACAACACACCCTGTATGAAAGTCCCCGCAGGCGGCCACGCCGGCCTGTCGCCGGCGCTGTGCCGGCAGTGATGGAGGAACGATGCAATCCACGCCCAACACAACGCCCGGGCCTGTCGTGCAGTTGCCCGTGCTGGTGGCGGCCGAGTTGCAGGATTCCCTGCTGATGGTCATGCACGACCTGCAGCGGCTCGAGGGGCTGCTCAACCATGCCACGGACAACCTGCTGGCCCGCTTCGGCGAGGCCAACCTGTCGCTGAGCGACGAGGCGGTGCAGGCCTCGCGCGAGCTGGAGACGCTGCGCACGGCGTTGCGCAGCGCCGTCACGGAGCTGCAATTCCACGATATGGCCACCCAGCTCATCGCCCATACTAGCCGTGTGCTGCAGGCCTGCGCCTTTCGCCTGGCGGCCGAGACCATGGGCGCCGGAGACGACGAGGAGGAGGCCGCGCCGATGGAGGACGTGGCTCCCGACCGGCCCAACCCCGTCACGCAGAGCGAAATGCAGGCGGGCTCGGTGGAGCTGTTCTGACCCCCGCGGCCGAGGCCTGTCCCAGATTTTGTCCAGATTCTTCAAGACTTGAATTCGTCGGAGCTATACATGCAGTCCATTCTCGCGGTCGATGATTCGCCGTCCATGCGCAAGATGGTGTCCTTCACGCTCACCGGAGCGGGCTACCACGTGGTGGAGGCCGTCGATGGCCAGGATGCGCTGGAGAAGGCCGAAACCCATGACATCCACTTGGTGCTGGCCGACCAGAACATGCCGCGCCTGGACGGCATCGGCCTCACGCGCCGGCTGCGCGAGCATCCGCGCTTCAAAAACACCCCCATCCTGATCCTGACCACCGAGTCCAGCGACCAGATGAAGCAGGCCGGCCGCAACGCCGGCGCGACCGGCTGGCTGGTCAAGCCGTTCGACCCGAACCGCCTCATCGAGGTCATCCAGAAGGTCATTCGCTGACCGCCCGTGCACCGGGCAACCGACGCAGAACACAGGAACCCCCATGGCGGACACCCACCAAAGCGGCGCTGGCGCCGACTTCGACCTGAGCCAGTTCTATCAGATCTTCTTCGAGGAGGCGGCCGAGAATCTCGACCAGATGGAGCAGATGCTGCTGGACCTGGACGTGAGCGCGGCCAACGACGAGGAGCTCAACGGCATCTTCCGCTGCGCGCACTCGATCAAGGGCGGCTCGGCGACCTTCGGTTTCTCCGATGTGGCCGAGCTGACCCACCAGATGGAGTCGCTCCTGGACCGCCTGCGCCGCCATGAGCTGCAGATGATCCCGCAGATGGTGGACGTGCTGCTGGAGTCGGCCGACGCCTCGCGCAGCCTGCTGGCGCGCCACCAGGCGGGCGGCGAGGGCGAGGCCCTGTCCACCCAGGAGCTGGTGCGGCGCATCAGCGAGCTGGTGGCCGGCGGCGGCGCACCGGCCCCGGCGCCCACACCGGCCCCGGCCGCTCCCGCGCCCGCCCCGGCACCCGCACCCGCCCCGGCTGCAGCGCCGGCCGCGCTGCCGGGTGGCGAGCGTGAGCTGCAGATCGACGTCGGCCCGCTCGCGCAGCCCGCGGTGGCCGATGCCATCAAGGAGCTGTTTCGCGACATTCCCGGGCTGGGCAGCATCAGCGACCTGCCCCAGGACCGCCCCGACATGCGCCGCTTTGCGGTGCGCACCACATCCACCGACGAAGACCTGCTCGACCTCTTCGTGTTCCACGTGTCCAAGGAGCAGGTGCAGATCCGACCCGCCGGGCAGGCCGAGGCTGCCCCGGCCCAGCCGGCCGCCGCTGCGCTGCCGGCCGCCCCCGAGGCCGCCCCGTCCGCCGACGGCGCCGCGGTGCTTGAACCCTACGGCTTTTTCCCCGGCGCGCCCGGCATGCCGGCCGAGGGCGCGGCGGCCGGTGCCGCCGGTGCCGCTGCTGCCCCCGCGGCTGCGCGCCCGGCCGCCGCGCGCGGCGCGGGCGACGGCAAGGCCGCGGCGCCCGCCTCGTCCATGGAGTCCTCCACCATCCGCGTGGCCGTCTCCAAAGTGGACCAGCTCATCAACCTGGTGGGCGAGCTGGTGATCACCCAGGCCATGCTGGCGCAAAACAGCCGCGACCTGGACGCCGGCATCTACCAGCAGCTGCTGGCCGGCCTGGCCGACCTGGACCGCAACACGCGCGACCTGCAGGAATCGGTCATGTCGATTCGCATGATTCCGATGTCCACCGTGTTCAACCGCTTTCCGCGCATGCTGCGCGACCTGGCGGGCAAGCTGGGCAAGAAGGTCGATTTCGTCACCCAGGGCGAGGCCACCGAACTGGACAAGAGCCTGGTCGAGAAGATCACCGACCCGCTCACGCACCTGGTCAGGAACAGCTGCGACCACGGCATCGAGATGCCCGAGGAACGCCTGGCCGCCGGCAAGCCCGAGCATGGCACGCTGACCCTGTCGGCCTCGCACCAGGGCGGCTCCATCGTCATCGAGGTGCGCGACGACGGCAAGGGCCTGTCGCGCGAGAAGATCCTCCGCAAGGCGCGCGAGCGCGGCATGGACGTCTCCGACGGCATGTCCGACAGCGACGTCTGGAATTTGATCCTGGCGCCCGGGTTCTCCACCGCCGAGACGGTGACCGACGTGTCCGGGCGCGGCGTGGGCATGGACGTGGTCAAACGGAACATCGCCTCGCTCAACGGCTCGATCGAGATCGACTCGGCCGAGGGCTATGGCATGCGCGTGTCGGTGCGCCTGCCGCTCACCCTGGCCATCATGGACGGCATGTCGGTGGGCGTGGACAAGGAGGTCTACATCCTGCCGCTGTCCTCGGTGGTCGAGTCCTTCCAGGTCAACCTGCAGGAGGTCAACACCGTGGCCCAGGGCTCGCAGCTGGTCAAGGTGCGCGACGAGTACATGCCCGTGGTGGCGCTCGAGCGCATCTTTCAGGTGCCGCGCCCCGCGGGCGAGGCGGGCAGCAACATCATGGTGGTGGTCGAGGCCGACGGCAGCCGCGTGGCCGTGCTGGTCGATGAGCTGCTGGGGCAGCACCAGGTGGTGGTGAAGAACCTGGAGACCAACTACCGCAAGGTGCCCAACGTCTCGGGCGCCACCATCCTGGGCGACGGCACGGTGGCGCTGATCCTGGACACCGGGGCGCTGGTGCGCCGCGCGCGCCATTGAAGGCAAGGAGCGATCGAGAATGAGTGCAGTGATGAACCCCAAGGGCACGGGCGCGGCCGCCGCGGCCGGTGCGCGCGAATACCTCACCTTCCGCCTGGGCCAGGAGGAGTATGGCCTGGACATCCTGAAGGTGCAGGAGATCCGCGGCTACGAGACGCCCACGCGCATCGCGCATGCGCCGGCCTTCATCAAGGGCGTGACCAACCTGCGCGGCACCATCGTGCCCATCGTGGACATGCGGCTGCGC
>NZ_DAMCAM010000055.1:0-19757 GCF_032059615.1 Melaminivora sp.
GAACAAGATCATGTACGGCAAGAAGGTCAAGGGCATCGAGCGCAGCACCTTCCTGATCGGCCCCGACGGCTTGGTGGCGCAGGAGTGGCGCGGCCTCAAGGTGCCCGGCCACGTCGAGGAAGTGCTCAAGGCCGTGAAGGCGCTCAAGTCCGGCACCAAGCTGGCTCCCGCCAAGGCCAAGGAAGAGGCGGCCGAGAAGGCGCCCGTGCAGGAAGCCGCCTGAACCGCCCCGCCCGCACGCTGCGGGCAGCGGATGGGCGGTCAGAGGCAGCATGCATAATGGGTCAATGCCTCTGAAGAACGCGCTCCGAGCCGCCAACGTTACAAGCCGCCTGGTCCGCCCGGCGGCTTTTTTGCGCCCGCCCGCAATCGCGGCCCGCCCGCCGCGCCTCTTCCCCTGAACCGCCGCACCACCCGCAAGGCCTTCGCACATGCCCCTGCCTCCCGCCCCGACCAAGCGTGCCACGATGCTGGCTGCCGGCGCCATGCGCCAGGCTGCCGGCAAGCAAGACCAGCCGCAGGACGACACCGAAACCACCACGTCCCCCGCCGCCGGCCGCAAGACGGCTGCCGCCAAGGCAGCCACCAGGACGCCCGCCTCGCGCAGCCTGCGCCGCGCCGCGCCCGAGCCGGCACCGACACCGGCGCCCGCCCCTGCCGAAGCCGCCGCAGGCGCCGCGCCGGCCGCCGCTGCCGCCGCGGGCCGGAAGACCCGAACTGCGCCCGCAGCGGAGGCCGCCCCCGCCTCCAGCCCGGCGACCAGCCCCACAGCGTCCGCCAGGCCGCGCCGCGCCGCGCCGGCAAAACCGGCCGCCCGGCGCAAGGCCGAGGGCCCGCGCAAGATGTTCGTGCTCGACACCAACGTCCTGCTGCACGACCCGACCAGCCTGTTCCGCTTCGAGGAGCACGACATCTTCCTGCCCATGGTGGTGCTCGAAGAGCTGGACAACCACAAGAAGGGCATGACCGAGGTGGCGCGCAACGGCCGCCAGGCCAGCCGCACGCTTGACGCCCTGGTGGGCGCGCAGGATGGCGATATCGCCGACGGTCTGAAGCTCGACGCCACGGGCCACGTCGGCGCGGGAGGTTGCCTGTACTTCCAGACCTCGCCGCTCAGCTTCGAGCTGCCGCCCGGCCTGCCCCAGGGCAAGGCCGACAACCAGATCCTGAGCGTGGTGGCGGCGCTGCGCCGCCAGCATGCGCCCCGCGAGGTGGTGCTGGTGTCCAAGGACATCAACATGCGCGTCAAGGCGCGTGCCCTGGGCCTGCCGGCCGAGGACTACCAGAACGACAAGACGCTGGACGACGCCGACCTGCTCTACACCGGCAGCCTGGCGCTGCCGCCCGACTTCTGGGCCAAGGCCGGCAAGAACGTCGAAAGCTGGCAGCGCGGCGCGCAGATGTACTACCGCATCAACGGGCCGCTGGTGGACCAGCTGATGATCAACCAGTTCGTCTTCTACGAGGCGCCGGGCGAGCCGGGCATGTACGCGCGCGTGACCGAGATCCGCGAGCGCACGGCGGTGCTGGAGACGCTTAAGGACTACGGCTCGTCGCGCAACGCCGTGTGGGGCGTGAACACGCGCAACCGCGAGCAGAACTTCGCCATGAACCTGCTCATGGACCCGGATGTGGACTTCGTCACCCTCACCGGCACGGCCGGCACCGGCAAGACGCTGATGGCGCTGGCTGCGGGCCTGACGCAGGTGCTGGACCAGCGCCGCTACACCGAGATCATCATGACCCGCGCCACCGTGAGCGTAGGCGAGGACATCGGCTTCCTGCCCGGCACCGAGGAAGAAAAGATGGGCCCCTGGATGGGCGCGCTGGACGACAACCTGGAATTTCTCGCCAAGGGCGACGGCGGCAATGCCGGCGAGTGGGGCCGCGCCGCGACCAACGAGCTGATCAGGAGCCGCATCAAGATCAAGAGCCTGAACTTCATGCGCGGGCGCACCTTCCTGAACAAGTACGTGATCATCGACGAGGCGCAGAACCTGACGCCCAAGCAGATGAAGACCCTGATCACGCGCGCCGGCCCGGGCACCAAGATCATCTGCATGGGCAACCTGGCGCAGATCGACACGCCCTACCTGACCGAGGGCTCCTCGGGCCTGACCTATGCGGTGGACCGCTTCAAGGGCTGGCCGCACAGCGGGCACATCCTGCTCGCGCGCGGCGAGCGCTCGCGCCTGGCCGACTTCGCCAGCGAGGTGATGTAGCCATGGCCGGCTGGATGACCGCGCTCAAGTTCGTGCCCTGGGGGCAGGTGCTGGAGGCCACGCCGAAAATCGTGCAGAGCGCACGCCGGCTGATACGCCGCGAGGAGCAGGGGCCGGCACCTGCCACCCCTGCGGCGGCGAGCGTGGCCCGCAGCAGCCCGCTGGCCTCCGACGCCGAGCTGCTGCAAGGCCAGCTCACCGCCCTGCAGGAGCAGATGGGGCGCCTGCAGGAGGACCAGCGCGCCAGCGCCGTCCTGATCCGTTCGCTGGCCGAGCAGAACGCGCAGCTGGTGCGCGCCATCGACGCACTGCGCGCCCGCAGCCGCTGGCTGATGGGCAGCAGCGCCCTGCTGGCAGTGGTCAGCCTGGGGTTGTTGGGCTGGGTGCTGGGGCACTGAGCCCGCCTTTTGCTCCGTTAAAAATAGCTATAAGTCAAGCACTGGCGCGGGCTGGAGCCCTTTTCATCAATAAGTGTCGTCGCCATGGCCCATGGCGAGGTTCTCAAAGCGCGTCTGGTTCTTCTGGAAGAACAGCTTGACCGTGCCCGTGGGGCCGTTGCGCTGCTTGCCGATGATGATCTCGGCGACGTTGGGCTCCTTGGAGTCCTTGTTGTAGTAGTCGTCGCGGTAGATGAACATGATGATGTCCGCGTCCTGCTCGATGGCGCCGGACTCGCGCAGGTCGCTCATCATGGGGCGCTTGTCGGTGCGCGTCTCCACCGAGCGGTTGAGCTGCGACAGCGCGATCACCGGGCACTGCAGCTCCTTGGCCAGCATCTTCAGGCCGCGCGAGATTTCGCCCAGCTCGGTGGCCCGGTTCTCCGAGCTGCTGGCGCCCGAGCCGCTCATCAGCTGCAGGTAGTCGACCACGATCAGGCCCAGCTTGCCGCACGAGCGCGCCAGGCGCCGGGCATTGGCGCGCAGCTCGGAGGGCGTGAGGCCGGGCGTCTCGTCGATGTGCAGCGAGACGTTGCGCAGCCGCTCGATGGCCTCCGTCAGGCGCGGCCACTCCTCGTCGGTCAGCTTGCCGGTGCGCAGGTTGCCCTGGTTCACGCGGCCAATGGAGCCGACGATACGCACCGCCAGCTGCGCGGCGCCCATTTCCATCGAGAACACGGCCACCGGCAGACCTTCGTTCAACGCCACGTGCTCGGCGATGTTCACGGCGAACGAGGTCTTGCCCATGGACGGGCGCGCCGCCAGCACCACCAGGTCGCCGGCCTGCAGGCCGCTGGTCATGCGGTCCAGGTCGGCAAAACCCGTGGGCACGCCGGTCACGTCCATGGGGTTGTCGGCCATCTCCTGGACGCGGTCGAGCAGGTCCACCACCAGCGTGTCCAGCGCCTGGAAGCCCTGCTTCATGCGCGAGCCCTCTTCGCCGATGGCGAAGATTTTCTGCTCGGCCTCGTCCAGGATGCGCTCGACCGGCTTGCCCTGGGGGTTGAAGGCGTTGGTGGCGATCTCGTCGCTGGCGCTCACCAGCTTGCGCAGGATGGCGCGCTCGCGCACGATCTCCGCGTAGCGGCGGATGTTGCTGGCGCTGGGCACGTATTGCGCCAGGCTGTTGAGGTAGGACAGCCCGCCGATCTGCTCGGCGCGGCCCAGCACCTGCAGGTGCTCGTGCACCGTGATCACGTCGGCGGGCTTGCCGGCATTGACCAGGACGGCAACGGCGCCATAGATCTGCTGGTGCTCGTAGCGGTAGAAGTCGCCCTCGACCAGCAGGTCGCCCACGCGGTCCCAGGCCATGTTGTCCAGCAACAGGCCACCCAGCACGCTCGACTCGGCTTCGATCGAGTGCGGCGGCACGCGCAGCTGCGCCACCTCGCGGTCAAACGGCGGGGCGATTTCAAACCCATCGAGGGGGACGGACAGGACGGCAGACATGAGGGCGGAGCGCAACGCGAAAAACGGCACAGGAAGACGACGGAGCCGCGATGCTAGCGGCCGCGGGCCTGCGCGTCATTGCACAACCCTGTGGATAAGCGGTGGGCGCTGCGTGCACAAACGGGGGACTGCACAATGAAAAAAGCCGCCCGGAGGCGGCTTTTTTCATGCATGGCGCAGGACTGCGAAATCAGGCGGTTTCGCCGTACACGGCCACCGTCAGCTCCACCACCACGTCGGTGTGCAGGGCCACGGTGATGGTGTTGTCGCCGGTGGTCTTGATGGGACCGTTGGGCAGGCGCACCTGGGACTTCACCAGGTTGTAGCCCTGGCGGTTCAGCTCTTCGGCGATGTCCTGGTTGGTGACCGAGCCGAACAGGCGGCCGTCCACGCCGGCCTTCTGCGTCAGCTTGACGGTGGTGCCCGCCAGCTTCTCGCCTTCGGCCTGGGCGGCGACCAGCTTTTCGGCGGCGGCCTTCTCCAGTTCGGCGCGGCGCGCTTCAAATTCGGCCTTGGCAGCAGCCGTGGCGCGGCGGGCGCGACCCGTGGGGATCAGGAAGTTGCGGGCATAGCCGTCCTTGACCTTGACGATCTCGCCCAGGTTGCCCAGGTTCACGACCTTGTCGAGCAGGATGATTTGCATGGTGCGTGCTCCTTAGATCTTGTGCTGGTCGGAGTACGGCAGCAGGGCCAGGAAGCGCGCGCGCTTGATGGCGGTGTTGAGCTGACGCTGATAGATGGCGCGCGTGCCGGTCAGGCGCGCGGGGATGATCTTGCCGTTCTCGGCGATGAAGTCGCGCAGGGTGTCGACGTCCTTGTAGTCGATCTCTTTCACGCCGGCGACGGTGAAGCGGCAAAAGCGCTTGCGCTTGAACAGCAGCGACTGGGTGTTGCGCTTGGGACGCTTGTCTTTGTTGAATTTCTTGAACGTGGCCATGGTTGGACCTCTTGAAAATTAATCTTGTTGGATTTCCTGGATGTGGAGTACCAGCCCCTTGCCTCCGCGCCCTGCGGCGACGAACCCCTTGAAGGTCCAGACGCTTGCCGGAGCCTGGCGGGCCAGCCGCTCGGCCAGCGTGCCGAAGGCGACGGCGCGGACGGTGGCTTTCACCTGGCGCCGCGCGCCGGCATCGCTTTGCACCGATTCATGCTCCAGCACCAGATCCAGCGCCGGCAGTCCGGCGGGGGTATGGCGCAGCAGTTGGATGTCGGCGAGCGCAGCCTTCAGGGTGAGCTGGTTTTCCACACCTCCTGGCGATCAGATGGCCGGGCGGCTCAACGCTCGCCGGCGGCAGCGGCTTCCGCCTGGCTGGCCTTGCGGGCTTCTTCGCGCTCGACGGTCTTCATCATGGAGGACGGGCCGGTCTCGGCCGTCTTCTTTTGCACCGTCAGGTGGCGCAGCACGGCGTCGTTGAACTTGAAGGCGTGCTCCAGCTCGGCCATCACGGCCTGGTCGGCCTCGATGTTCAGGCACAGGTAGTGGGCCTTGGCGAGCTTGTTGATCAGGTAGGCCAGCTGGCGGCGGCCCCAGTCTTCCACGCGGTGGATCTGGCCACCGCCGGCGGTGATCATGCCCTTGTAGCGCTCGAGCATGGCAGGAACCTGCTCGCTCTGATCCGGGTGGATCAACAAGATGATTTCGTAGTGACGCATGCACACTCCTTTTGGATAAAGCCACCTGCCGCGTCGCCCCGGGCATCCAGGGCATGCAGTGTGGCAAGGCAAAAAGCAAAACACGCGATTATAGCCAGCCGCTGCGCACCTGTACACTGCGCGCCGCTGCCAGCCCCTCGCCGGTTCGGGCTGCAGCCGCCCGTGGGAGGGCCGGCGCTTGAAATCCACGCCGCTGCACCCAAGTGCCGCGCGTCACCCTTTTTTTTCAGACATTTCCAAGAACAGCACACAGACATGTCCGATCAACCCCAATCCGCATCCTCTCCCGAAGAAGTCGAAGCCGCCATGGCCGCCAACGCCGCCGACGAGCTGTCGCGCCTGCAGGCCGAGCTGGCCGAGCTGAAGGCCAAAAGCGCCGACCTGGCCGACCAGTACCTGCGCGCCAAGGCGGAGGCAGAGAATGCCCGTCGCCGCGCCGACGACGAAGTGGCCAAGGCGCGCAAGTTCGGCATCGAAGGCTTTGCCGAGAGCCTGCTGCCGGTGTGCGACAGCCTGGATGCCGCCCTGGCCATCGAGAGCGCTACCGCCGAGCAGCTGCGCGAAGGCTCGGACGCCACGCTGCGCCAGCTGCTGTCGGCGCTCGAGCGCAACAAGGTCGTGGTCGTGAACCCCGAGCCGGGCACGAAGTTCGACCCCCACCAGCACCAGGCCATCAGCGTCGTGCCCTCCGCGCAGGAGGCCAACACCATCGTCGGCGTGCTGCAAAAGGGCTACCTGATCTTCGATCGCGTGCTGCGCCCTGCCCTCGTCACGGTGGCCGCGCCCAAGTGAGGCCTGCGCGGCGGTTTTTCGCCGCGCCGCCGCTTGAAGACGCGGCACTTATCCACATGTAACGGCTATTCAGAAATTCCCACCTTGTTTCGGAGAACAACATGGCAAAAATCATCGGCATCGACCTGGGCACGACCAACAGTTGCGTGGCCATCATGGAAGGCAACACCACGCGCGTGATCGAAAACAGCGAGGGCGCGCGCACCACCCCTTCCATCGTGGCCTACCAGGATGACGGCGAGATCCTCGTCGGCGCCTCGGCCAAGCGCCAGGCCGTCACCAACCCCAAGAACACCATCTACGCTGCCAAGCGCCTGATCGGCCGCAAGTTCGACGAGAAGGAAGTGCAGAAGGACATCGACCTGATGCCCTACCAGATCGTCAAGGCCGACAACGGCGACGCCTGGGTGCAGGTGCGCGACCAGAAGCTGGCCGCCCCGCAGATCAGCGCCGAAGTGCTGCGCAAGATGAAGAAGACCGCCGAGGACTACCTGGGCGAGCCCGTGACCGAGGCCGTCATCACCGTGCCCGCGTACTTCAACGACGCCCAGCGCCAGGCCACCAAGGACGCCGGCCGCATCGCCGGCCTCGATGTCAAGCGCATCATCAATGAGCCCACCGCCGCGGCCCTGGCCTTCGGCCTGGACAAGCAGGACAAGGCCGACCGCAAGATCGCCGTGTATGACCTGGGGGGCGGCACGTTCGACGTGTCCATCATCGAGATCGCCGACGTCGATGGCGAGAAGCAGTTCGAGGTGCTGGCCACCAACGGCGACACCTTCCTGGGCGGCGAGGACTTCGACCAGCGCATCATCGACTACATCATCACCGAGTTCAAAAAGGACCAGGGCGTCGATCTGTCCAAGGACGTGCTGGCCCTGCAGCGCCTGAAGGAAGCCGCCGAGAAGGCCAAGATCGAGCTGTCCAACAGCGCGCAGACCGACATCAACCTGCCCTACATCACGGCCGATGCCTCGGGTCCGAAGCACCTGAACATCAAGCTCACGCGCGCCAAGCTGGAGAGCCTGGTGGACGACCTGATCGAGCGCACGCTTGCGCCCTGCCGCACGGCCATCAAGGACGCTGGCATCAGCGTGTCCGACATCAACGACGTGATCCTGGTCGGCGGCATGAGCCGCATGCCCAAGGTGCAGGACAAGGTCAAGGAATTCTTCGGCAAGGAGCCGAGGAAGGACGTGAACCCGGACGAGGCCGTGGCCGTCGGCGCCGCCATTCAGGGCCAGGTGCTCTCGGGCGACCGCAAGGACGTGCTGCTGCTGGACGTCACCCCCCTGTCCTTGGGCATCGAAACCCTGGGCGGCGTGATGACCAAGATGATCAGCAAGAACACGACCATCCCGACCAAGTTCGCGCAGACCTTCTCCACCGCCGAGGACAACCAGCCGGCCGTGACCATCAAGGTCTTCCAGGGCGAGCGCGAGCTGGCCAGCGCCAACAAGCTGCTGGGCGAGTTCAACCTGGAAGGCATTGCCCCGGCCTCGCGCGGCACGCCGCAGATCGAGGTGACGTTCGACATCGACGCCAACGGCATCCTGCACGTGGGCGCCAAGGACAAGGGCACGGGCAAGGAGAACAAGATCACCATCAAGGCCAACTCGGGCTTGTCCGAGGACGAGATCCAGAAGATGGTCAAGGACGCCGAGATCAACGCGGCCGACGACAAGAAGAAGCTCGAACTCGTGCAGGCGCGCAACCAGGGCGAGGCGGCCGTGCACTCGGTGACCAAGAGCCTGTCCGAGCACGGCGACAAGCTCGACGGCGGCGAGAAGGAGAAGATCGAGGCGGCCGTCAAGGCGCTGGAAGACGCCCTGAAGGGCGATGACAAGGGCGCCATCGAGGAAAAGACCACCGCCCTGATGACCGCCAGCCAGACGCTGGGCGAGAAGGTCTATGCCGACGCCCAGGCGACCGCCCAGGGCGGCGACGCCGGCCAGGATGGCGCCTCCCAGTCTGCCGGTGCTGCGTCCTCGTCCTCTTCGGCTGCGCAGGACGACAACGTGGTCGATGCCGAGGTGAAGGAAGTCAAGAAGGGCTGAGCCACCACTGCCGGCCAACCATAGCCGTGTTAGACGACCGCCGCGCCGGGCCCCGGGGAGCACCTGGGGTTCGCGCGGCGTTCCTGCGCCAACCGGGCTGAAAGAACCATGTCCAAGAGAGATTTTTACGAGGTCCTGGGCGTTCCCAAGAACGTTACGGACGATGAGCTGAAAAGAGCCTACCGCAAGCTCGCCATGAAACATCACCCTGACCGCAACCAGGGGGATGCAGCCAAGCGCGCCGAGGAGTCCTTCAAGGAGGCCAAGGAAGCCTACGAAATCCTGTCCGACCCGCAAAAGCGCGCCGCCTACGACCAGTACGGCCATGCCGGAGTGGACCCGAACATGCGCGGCGGCATGGGCGGCGCCGAGGGCTTCGGCGGCTTTGCCGAGGCCTTTGGCGACATCTTCGGCGACATGTTCGGCGCCGGCGGGGCGCGGGGCGGGCGCGGCGGCCGCCAGGTCTATCGCGGCAGTGACCTGTCCTACGCGATGGAGATCACGCTGGAGGAGGCCGCCAACGGCAAGGAGGCGCAGATCCGCATCCCCAGCTGGGAGGCCTGCGACACCTGCCACGGCTCGGGCGCCAAGCCCGGCACCAGCCCGAAGACCTGCGGCACCTGCCACGGCTCGGGCGCGGTGCAGATGCGCCAGGGTTTCTTCAGCGTGCAGCAGACCTGCCCGCACTGCCGCGGCACGGGCAAGATCATTCCCGAGCCGTGCACGACCTGCCACGGCCAGGGCAAGCTCAAGCGCCAGAAGACGCTCGAGGTGAAAATTCCCGCCGGCATCGACGACGGCATGCGCATCCGCTCCACCGGCAACGGCGAGCCGGGCACCAACGGCGGCCCGCCGGGTGACCTGTACATCGAGATCCGCATCAGGAAGCACGACATCTTCGAGCGCGACGGCGACGACCTGCACTGCCAGGTGCCGGTCAGTTTCACCACCGCCGCTTTGGGCGGCGAGATCGAGGTGCCGACGCTGGCCGGCAAGGCCGCCATCGACATCCCCGAGGGCACGCAGGCCGGCAAGCAGTTCCGCCTGCGCGGCAAGGGCATCAAGGGCGTGCGCTCGTCCTACCCGGGCGACCTGTACTGCCACATCGTGGTCGAGACGCCCGTCAAGCTGACCGAGTATCAGCGCAAGCTGCTGCGCGACTTCGACGAATCGCTCAAGAAGGGCGGCGCCAAGCATTCGCCCTCGACCGAGAGCTGGACGGACAAGCTCAAGAGCTTCTTTAGCTGAGCCCGGCAGGGACCGCTGCGCCGGGCGCGGCTCAGCGGTTCCTCATCCAGTCGGCCGTGCCCATGAAGCTCTCGTTCAGGCGCTCGCGCAGCGCCCCGGGCACGCCGACATCCTCCATGGCCTGGTCCATGCACGCCACCCACTGGTCGCGCTCCAGGATGCCGATGGAGAACGGCAGGTGGCGCGCCCGCAGGCGCGGGTGGCCAAAGCGCTGCTGGTAGTGGTCGGGCCCGCCCAGCCAGCCGCAGAGAAACCAGAACAGCTTGCTGCGCGCGTCATCGAGCGTGCTGCCGTGCGTGGCGCGCAGCTCGGCATAGCCCGGCTCCAGGTCCATCAGGTCATAGAAGCGCTCCACCAGCTGGCGCACGGCGTCTTCGCCGCCCAGCCATTCGTAGGCCGTTGCAGGGGTGGTGGCAGGGTCTGCGGTCGTCATGGCGGGCGATTGTAGGAAGGGCCCTCGCCGCCCGGCGCTGAGGGGTCTTGCCGCGCGAAAGCGCCGCCCTACCTCTGCTCCGGGCTCCAGTCCGGCCGCGTCTGCAATGAATCGGCCCAGTCGGCGCTGGGCGCGCCCTCGCCGGCCAGCTGCTGGTTGCGTGAATTGGAACGCCACACGCCGCCGGCCCAGCCCAGCTGGGGCTGGGTGCGATACCAGAACCAGCGGCCATCGGCGTCCTGCGCCAGCCAGTTCCAACCCTCGGGGGCGGCGGACCAGTCCGGGGCATCCGGAGCATCCGGGTTAGGGGTGTGGGAAGTCATGGCGTTTTTTCCTGATAAAAAACGGCGTTTTCCCTTATATAGCCTTGAGTTGTAGCTATCAAAATTGTAATGCTGCTAGGCTGCGCGGCGCAGCGTCTCGACCACCGGCCGGCGCAGCACGTCACGCAGGCCCCACCAGCCCGCCGCCAGCGCCAGCAGGGCCCCCGCGAGGGCGGCAGCGAGAGGCACCCACAGCGGCGCGCTCCAGTCGAAGCCGAAGACCTGGCGCGCCAGCAGCCAGCCCACCCCCAGCGCCACGGCGCCGGCCAGCGCTCCGGCCAGCAGGCCGACCCCGGCCAGCTCGGCGCGCTGCACCTGGCGCAGCAGCCGGGCCTGGGCGCCCAGCGCGCGCAGGATGGCGAATTCGCGCGCTCGCTCCTCGCGCGTGGCAGTCACGGCGGCGAACAGCACCACCAGGCCGGCGGCGAGCGTGAAGACGAACAGGAACTCCACCGCGCGGGTGACCTGCGCCAGCACCCCCTGCACCTGCGCCAGCGTGGCGCTCAGGTCCACGTTGGTGATGTTGGGAAAATCGTGCACCAGGGCGTTGTCAAAGGCGGCAGCGCCCTGCGGCGCGCGGTAGGCCGCCAGGTAGGTCAGCGGCACCCCGGGCATCTCGGCCACCGGGTACAGGACGAAGAAGTTGGCACGCAGCGAGCCCCAGTCCACGCGCCGCAGGCTGGTGATGCGCGCCTCGACCGGCTGGCCCGCCACGTCGAAACGCAGCACATCGCCCAGGCGCAGGCCCAGCGTCCTGGCGATGCCCTCCTCCACGCTCACGGCGCCCGCCTCGCCGGGCTGCCAGCGGCCGGCGACGATCAGGTTGTGCGCGGGCCGGGCGCTGGCGTGCGAGAGGTTGAACTCGCGCTCGAGCATGCGCCGCGTGCGCTCGTCGGCCTGCTGCTGCGGCTGCACCTCCCGCCCATTGATGGCGGCCAGGCGCCCGCGAAACATGGGGTACCAGTCATACTGCGCCACGCCCGCGGCGGCCAGCCGGGCGCGGAAGTCCGCCGCCTGCTCAGGGAGAATGTTGATGACGAAGCGGTTGGGCGCCTCGGCCGGCGCGCTGCGCTGCCAGCTGGCGATCAGGTCGGTGCGCAGCAAGACCAGCAGCACCAGCGCCAGCAGCCCCACGGCCAGGCTACTGACCTGCACCACCGCATAGGCCGGGCGCGCGGCCACCTGGCGCGTGGCCAGCAGCAGCCAGCGCGGCGCCGTGCCCTCGCGCACGCCGCGGCGCAGCAGCTGCACGGCGGCCCAGGCCAGCAGCGCGAACAGCAGCACGGCGCCAGCAAAGCCGCCCACGGCGATGGCGCCCAGCCGGGCGTCACCCGCCACCACCAGCAGCAGCGCGGCAAAGCCCGCCAGACCCGCGCCCAGCACGGCCAGCGACGCCGGCCGCGGGCCGGCCAGCTCGCGGCGGATGACGCGCAGCGCCGGCACCTGCGCCAGCTGCAGCACCGGCGGCAGGCCAAAGGCCAGCATCAGCGCCAGTCCCACGCCCAGGCCCAGCAGCGCCGGCGCGGGCGTTGCGGCCGGCAGCCCGCCCGGCACCAGGCCAGCCAGCAGCAGCACGAAGACATGGTGCAGGGCAAAGCCGAGCAGCACGCCCAGCAGGCTGGCCACCAGCCCCACGGCCAGGAATTCCAGCGCATAGGCGACGGCGATGGTGCGCTGCGGCGCGCCCAGCACGCGCAGCAGGGCTGCTGCGTCCAGGTGGCGCGCGGCAAAGGCACGCGAGGCCAGGGCCACCGCCACGGCCGACAACAGCGCCGCAAGCAGCGCCACCAGGTTCAGGAACTGCTGGGCGCGCGCCAGCGTCTGGCGCATCTCGGGCTGACCACTGTCCAGGGACTCGACGCGCACGCCGCGCACACCCGCGCGCGCTGCCTCCTCGGCCGCCCAGTCCGCAAAGCGTTGCGCCGCGCGCGCCGGGCCGGCCACGGCCAGGCGCCAGGTGATGCGGCTGGCCGGCTGCACCAGGCCGGTGGCGGGCAAGTCCGCAGCGTGGATCATGACGCGCGGGGCAAAGGACAGGAAACCCGCGCCCCGGTCGGGCTCGAGCGTGATGACGCGCGTGATTGCCAGGCGCGCGTCGCCCAGCAGCAGCGCGTCGCCCACCTGCAGGCCGAGCGCGGCCAGCAGCGGCGCGTCCACCCAGGCCTGGCCGGGCGCCGGGATATCGCGCGTGGGCTGGCCCGGCGCATCCGGGCCGTCCGCCACCTGCAGCTGCCCGCGCAGCGGGTAGCCCGGCTCCACGCTCTTGAGCGCCACCAGCCGGCTGGCGCCGCCGCGCGCATCCTCGGCGCGGGCCATGGTGGGAAAGTTCAGTGACGTGGCATGGCGCAGGCCCAGGCGCTCGGCCTCCTGCACAAAGGCGGGTGGCGTGGCGCTGTCGCTGGCCACCACCGCGTCCCCGCCGAGCAGCTGCAGGGCATCGCGCGCCAAGCCGCCCTGCAGCCGGTCGGCAAAGAAGCCCACCGAGGCGAGCGCAGCCACGGCCAGCGCCACGGCCACCACGAGCAGGCGCAGCTCGCCGGCGCGCAGGTCGCGCCACAGCGTGCGCCAGGCCAGGGCGACGGCCGAAGGCGCCCGCGCCTCAGCCCTCATACATAGCGCAGCACCGTCGGCGGGCGGCACAGCCCCCACAGCTGCATGCCGGCCTCGCGCGCCAGCTGCAGCGCCAGCGTCGTGGGCGCCGAGATGGTGGCGAACGCCGGCACCTGCAGGCGCGCGCACTTGCGCACCAGCTCGTAGCTGGTGCGGCTGGTCATGACGACGAAGCCCGGCTCGCCCAGGCGCCCGGCCAGCGCCAGACGGCCCAGGAGCTTGTCCAGCGCGTTGTGCCGGCCCACGTCCTCGAGCACCTCGGTCAGTTCGCCCTGCGGCGTGGCCCAGCCGGCAGCGTGCAGCGAGCCGGCGCGGGCGTTGAGCGTCTGGCGCGAGGCCAGGGCCTCGAAGGGGCGCAACACGGCGGCCGCGTCCAGGCGGGCCGCCCAGTCCGGGGTGGGCACGGGCTCTGGGTGCAAATCCAGGGCCTGCAGGCTGTCGATGCCGCACACGCCGCAGCCGGTGCGCCCGACCAAGGCGCGGCGGCGCTCCTTGAGGCGCATGAAGTGGCGCGGCGGGATTTCAATGTGCACCGAGCAGCTCGCGTCCGCCGTACCTGCTCCGTGCGTCAGCACCTCCAGGTCACGGCACTCCCCGGGCGCCTCGACGATGCCCTCGGACAGGGCAAAACCCACGGCGAACTCCGCCAGGTCCTGCGGGGTGGCCATCATGACCGCGTGCGAGATGCCGTTGAAGACCAGCGCGACAGGCACTTCGGCGGCCACGTCCACGGCGTGGGTAGGCGCGGGCACCCCGCCCTGCCAGGACTGGGCTGGCAGGCGCTGCAGCGGGGCAATGGATTCGGGCAAGGCGCAGGCGGGAGCAAACTCGATCACGGACATGGACGGCACGATACCAGCCATGGGCATTGTCCGGCACCCGGCCGCGGCCGGGTCCGACCGCGGCGCTGGGAAATTGACCCTGCCGCTATGATGGCCGCCGCGCCACACCCGCGTGGCCGCGCAGTCACACAACAACTAGGTGCCAACCCTCATTCCCTCGCCGGGGTCTGCAGCGAAGATGGCACCACACATTCCTATTCCCACACAGGAGGTTTCATCATGGACATGAACCGCCGGCACTTCTTCCGCGTGAGCGGGGCAGGCCTGGTGGGCTCCAGCCTGGTTGCCATGGGCTTTTCGCCCGCGACCGCGCTGGCCGAGGTACGCCAGTACAAGCTGGCCGCTGCCACGGTGACCCGCCAGACGTGCACCTATTGCTCCGTCGGCTGCGGTCTGCTCATGTACGCCCTGGGCGATGGCTCGGCCAACGCCCGTCTTTCGATCATGCACGTCGAGGGCGACCCCGACCACCCGGTCAACCGCGGCACGCTGTGCCCCAAGGGCGCGGGCCTGCTGGACTTCATCAACAGCCCCAACCGGCTGCTGTACCCCGAGTACCGCGCGCCGGGCAGCAACGAGTGGAAGCGCCTGTCCTGGGACGATGCGCTGAACCGCATCGCCAAGCTGCTCAAGGACGACCGCGACGCCAACTTCCAGGCCAAGACGGACGACGGCCTGACGGTCAACCGCTGGCTGACCACCGGCATGCTGGCCGCCTCGGCGTCCAGCAACGAAGCCGGCTACATCACCTACAAGGTTGCCCGCTCCTGGGGCATCCTCGCGTTCGACAACCAAGCCCGTGTTTGACACGGCCCGACGGTGGCAGGTCTTGCCCCGACGTTTGGCCGTGGAGCGATGACGAACCATTGGGTCGACATCAAGAATGCGGACGTTATTTTGATCATGGGCGGCAATGCCGCCGAAGCACACCCGTGCGGTTTCAAGTGGGTCACCGAAGCCAAGGCGCACAACAAGGCGCACTTCATGGTGGTGGACCCGCGCTTCAACCGCTCGGCCTCGGTCGCCGATTTCTATGCCCCGATCCGCTCGGGCAGCGACATCGTCTTCCTGGGCGGGATCATCAATTACCTGTTGTCCAACGACAAGATCCACCACGAGTACGTGCACAACTACACGGACTTCAGCTTCATCGTGCGCGATGACTACCAGTTCGTGGACGGCATCTTCTCGGGCTACAACGAGGAAAAGCGCACCTACGACAAGAAGACGTGGGACTACGAGCTGGGCGAAGACGGTTACGTGAAAACCGACCCCACGCTGCAGCACCCGCGCTGCGTGTACCAGCTCATGAAGAAGCACTACGAGAGCTACACGCCCGAGAAGGTGGAGAGCGTCTGCGGCACGCCCAAGGACAAGTTCCTGCACGTGTGCGAGAAGTTCGCCTCCACCGCCGTGCCGGGCCGCGCCGCGACCATCATGTACGCGCTGGGCTGGACGCAGCACTCCATCGGCTCGCAGATCCTGCGCTGCGCGGCCATGGTGCAGCTGCTGTGCGGCAACATCGGCGTGGCCGGCGGCGGCATGAACGCGCTGCGCGGGCATTCCAACATCCAGGGCCTGACCGACCTGGGGCTGCTGTCGTCCAGCATGCCGGGCTACCTCACCCTGCCCAACGAAAAAGAGCAGGACTACGCCGCCTTCATGGAGGCGCGCACGCCCAAGACGCTGCGTCCCGGCCAGATGAATTACTGGCAGAACTACCCGAAGTTCCACGTCAGCCTGATGAAGTCGCTCTTCGGCGCGGCGGCCACGGCCGAGAACAACTGGGCCTTCGACTACCTGCCCAAGCTCGACAAGCAGTACGACATGCTGCAGATCTTCCAGCTCATGAACGAGGGCAAGGTCAACGGCTACATCGCCCAGGGCTTCAACCCGATCGCGGCGCTGTCCAACAGCCACCGCGTGCGCGACGGCCTGGCCAAGCTCAAGTTCCTAGTCATCATGGACCCGCTGGCCACCGAGACCTCCGAGTTCTGGAAGAACCACGGCGAGTTCAACGACATCGACACGGCGGCCGTGCAGACGGAGGTCTTCCGCCTGCCCACGACCTGCTTTGCCGAGGAAGAGGGCGCGGTGGTCAGCTCCTCGCGCGTGCTGCAGTGGCACTGGAAGGCGGCCGAGCCCCCGGGCGAGGCACGCACCGACGTGGCCATCATGTCCGGCCTGCACATGCGCCTGAAGGCGCTGTACGCCAAGGACGGCGGGGCCTTCCCCGACCCCATCGTCAACCTGGACTGGCGCTACGCCCAGCCCGAGCACCCGACCTCCGAGGAAATCGCCAAGGAGTACAACGGCCGCGCGCTGGTGGACCTGGTCGACCCCAAGGACCCGACCAAGGTCATCCGGGCGGCAGGCCAGCAGGTGGCAGGCTTTGCCGAGCTGCGCGACGACGGCACCACGGCCAGCGGCTGCTGGATCTATGCCGGCGCCTGGACGCAGGCCGGCAACCAGATGGCGCGCCGCGACAACTCCGACCCGACGGGCATCGGCAACACGCTGAACTGGGCCTGGGCCTGGCCGGCCAACCGCCGCGTGCTCTACAACCGGGCCTCGGCCGACCTGGAGGGCCGCGCCTTCAACCCCCGGCGCAAGCTGGTGGAGTGGAACGGCCGCGCCTGGGTGGGCGCGGACGTGCCGGACACGGGCGTGGGCATCGCTCCCGAGACCGGCAACGGCCCGTTCATCATGAACCCCGAGGGCGTTGCACGCTTCTTTGCGCGCAAGGGCCTGGCCGAAGGGCCGTTCCCGACGCACTACGAGCCGTTCGACACGCCGCTGGGCATCAACCCGATGTACCCGAGCAACGCCAAGGCCACGTCTTCACCGGCCGCGCGCGTGTTCGACAACATCTGGGACACCTTCGGCAAGGCTGCGGACTACCCCCACGTGGGAACGACCTACCGCCTGACCGAGCACTTCCACTACTGGACCAAGCACTCCCTGGTCAATGCCATCACCCAGCCCGAGCAGTTCGTCGAGATCGGCGAAGCGCTGGCCAAGGAGCTGGGCATTGCCGCGGGCGACCGCGTCAAGGTCAGCTCCAAGCGCGGCCACATCAAGGCCGTGGCGGTGGTGACCAAGCGCATCAAGGCCATGCAGATCGAGGGCAAGGCCGTGCACCACGTGGGCATCCCCATCCACTGGGGCTTCAAGGGTCTGACCAAGCCAGGCTACCTGGCCAACATCCTGACCCCCTTCGTGGGCGACGGCAACACCAACACGCCGGAATTCAAGACCTTCCTCGTGAAGGTCGAGAAGGCTTAAAGGAGTCACGAGATGGCACTGCAATCCCTTGACATCCAGCGCGTGTCGGCCACCACATCGCCCGCGCCGCAGGCGCGCAGCCCGCACTCGGGCGACGTGGCCAAGCTGATCGACGTTTCCAAGTGCATCGGCTGCAAGGCCTGCCAGACGGCATGCATGGAATGGAACGACCTGCGCCAGGAGCCGGGCACCACGCACGGCACCTACGACAACCCCACGGACCTGACGCCCAATGCGTGGACGGTGATGCGCTTCACCGAATACGACAACGAGCAGACCGGCAACCTGGAGTGGCTGATCCGCAAGGACGGCTGCATGCACTGCGAGGACCCGGGCTGCCTGAAGGCCTGCCCGTCGCCCGGCGCCATCGTGCAGTACACCAACGGCATCGTGGACTTCCACGAGGAGCACTGCATCGGCTGCGGCTACTGCGTGACCGGCTGCCCGTTCAACGTGCCGCGCATCTCGCAGAAGGACAACAAGGCCTACAAGTGCACCTTGTGCTCCGACCGCGTTGCCGTGGGCCAGGAGCCGGCTTGCGTCAAGACCTGCCCCACCGGCGCCATCGTGTTCGGCACCAAGCAGGCGATGAAGGACCACGCGTCCGAGCGCATCGTCGACCTGAAGGAGCGCGGCTACGCCAACGCCGGCCTGTACGACCCGGTCGGCGTGGGCGGCACGCACGTCATGTACGTGCTGCACCATGCGGACAAGCCGTCGCTGTACCAGGGCCTGCCTGACGCGCCGCGCATCAGCCCCATGGTCAGCCTCTGGAAGGGCGCCGCCAAGCCCCTGGCCATGCTGGCCCTGGGCGCGGCCGCCGTGGGCAGCCTGTTCCACTTCATCGCCAAGGGCCCCAACGAAGTCTCCAAGGACCTGGAAGACGAGATGGAGCGCCAGGACCGTGAGGCCGAAGCGGCCGCGAAGGAGAGCCAGCCATGAGACGCAACCCGCGCGACCTGCAGCGCTACACCGCCTCCGAGCGGCTGAACCACTGGATCGTGGGCATCTGCTTCATCCTGCTGGCGCTGTCCGGGCTGGCGTTTTTCCACCCGGCCTTCTACCCGCTGGTGCAGCTGTTGGGCGGCGGCCCCTGGGCGCGCATCCTGCACCCCTACATCGGGGTGGTGATGTTCCTGTTCTTCCTGGTCATGATTGTCCGCTTCGCAGCGCTCAACCTGATCGAGCGGCGCGACCTGGAGTGGCTGAAGAACGTCGGCAAGATGGTGGACGGCGACGACCACGACATGCCCGAGCAGGGCAAGTACAACGGCGGCCAGAAGCTCGTCTTCTGGGGCTTCGTGCTGTGCATGCTGGTGCTGATCGTCAGCGGCGTCATGATGTGGCGCGCCTGGCTCACGCTGCCGGTGGAGCTGGTGCGCCTGGCCTCGGTGCTGCACGCCGTCGCCGCCACGGTGATGATCGGCATTTTCATCCTGCACGTGTACGCCGCCATCTGGACGCGTGGCACCATCCGCGCCATGCTCTACGGCACGGTCACGCGCGCCTGGGCCAAGCAGCACCACCGCGGCTGGTACCGCAAGGTGACCGGCGACAACAGCTGAGCCGCACGCCAGCCTGGGGTTATTGTTTTTGATAGCATGAACCCCAGAATTGGCGCTGGCTGAAGCCAGCAAAGCCCCCCTGAAAGCCGCCGGTCGCGTCACTGCCCCGGCGGCACTTTTTTGAACGAGGAAGGCCCGATACCGTGCAACGCATCCTTCAGCCGGGCGACATCGAAGCCCTGGACCGCACCGCCCTGCCGCGCGTGCGCCTGCCGCAGCCGGCCAGCCTGTTTGCCGAGCGCGCCGCGCGCCTGGCGCAAAAAGCCGTGGACAACCCCATCGGCGACTACCTGACCTTCCTGTCGCATCTGGTGCGCGCGCAGCAGCACGCCGCCGCCAGCGTGCAGACCGAGGCGCCCGAGGCCGCGCTGATCGCGCGCGCGCAGGAGCACTCCATGCCCCTGCTGCCCGCCGCCAGCCATGTGGACCCGGCCTGGCAGGGCGTGCTCGACCAGCTGCTGGATGCGGCCCGCACCGCCCCGGGCCTGCCCGAGCCGCTGGCGCCCGTCATCGATCACCTGCGCGCCCTCGACGGCGAGGGCCGCGACACCCTGGCGCGCCGCGTCCTCGTCGGCCTGCTGTCGGAGACCGAAGAGCTGGCCGCCGCGCCCTTCGTCATGGCCGCGCTGCAGGTGGTGTTTGCCGACCGCGCCAGCCGCCTGCGCCTGGCCGACATCCCCTACACCGAGCCGGCCAGCATCTGCCCGGTGTGCGGCACGCCCCCCGTGGCCAGCGTGCAGCGCATCGGCGGCCAGGAGGCGGGCCTGCGCTACCTGCACTGCGGCGCCTGCGCCACCGAGTGGCACATGGTGCGCGTCAAGTGCAGCCACTGCGAATCGAC
>NZ_DAMCAM010000056.1:0-19595 GCF_032059615.1 Melaminivora sp.
GCGAGGCCGGCATGGAGGACACGCAGGTGGCGCGCTTCCTGGTGCTGCACAAGGAGCTGGACCCCGACGACGACGAGCTGACGCGCACGCGCAAGGTGCGCCGCGGCTTCATCGCCGACAAGTACGGCGTGCTGATCGACGCGCTGTACTCGGGCCGCACCGAGCAGTTCATCGAAACGCAGGTCAAATTCGAAGATGGGCGCACCGGGGCCGTGAGCGCCACGCTCAGGATCGTCGACGCCAAGACCTGGCCGGCGCAGCGCGCCGCCGCCTGACGCGGCCATACGAGGCAACAGCACCCACCATGACCAGCAAGAAAATCGGCGACGTCATCCTGGACGTCAAGAACATCAGCCTGCGCTTTGGCGGCGTCAAGGCGCTCACGGACATCTCGTTCGACGTGCGCGAGCACGAGATCCGCTCGATCATCGGCCCCAACGGCGCCGGCAAGAGCTCGATGCTCAACTGCATCAACGGCGTCTACACCCCCACCGAAGGCTCGATCACCTTCCGCGGCAAGACGTTCTCGCACATGAACAGCCGCCAGGTGGCCGAGATGGGCGTGGCGCGCACCTTCCAGAACCTGGCGCTGTTCAAGGGCATGAGCGTGATCGACAACATCATGACCGGGCGCAACCTGAAGATCAAAAGCAACCTGCTGCTGCAGGCACTGCGCATCGGCCCGGCGGAGAAGGAAGAGATCCGCCACCGCGAATTCGTCGAGCACATCATCGACTTCCTGGAGATCCAGGCGCACCGCAAGACCCCCGTGGGCCAGCTGCCCTACGGCCTGCAAAAGCGCGTGGACCTGGGCCGGGCCCTGGCCATGGAGCCGCAGGTACTGCTGCTGGACGAACCTATGGCCGGCATGAACGTGGAGGAAAAGCAGGACATGAGCCGCTTCATCCTGGACGTGAACGACGAGTTCGGCACGACCATCGTGCTGATCGAGCACGACATGGGCGTGGTCATGGACATCTCCGACCGCGTCGTGGTGCTGGACTACGGCAAGAAGATCGGTGACGGCGCGCCTGATGAAGTGCGCAACAACGAGGACGTGATCCGCGCCTACCTGGGCGCCGGACACTGAAGGCGCAAGCGGAGACAACGCAATGGCATTCTTTCTGGAAACCCTGTCCGGCGGCCTGATGGCCGGCATGCTCTACGCCCTGGTGGCGCTGGGGTTCGTGCTGATCTTCAAGGCCTCGGGCGTCTTCAACTTCGCGCAGGGCGCGATGGTGCTGTTCGCCGCCCTGGCCATGGCACGCTTTGCCGAGTGGATCCCGCGCTGGACCGGCCTGGAGAGCAAGATCGTGGCCAACGTGCTGGCGTTCGCCGTCGCCGCGGCCATCATGTTCGCGGTGGCCTGGCTGATCGAGCGGCTGGTGCTGCGCCACCTGGTCAACCAGGACGCGGCCACCCTGCTCATGGCCACGCTGGGCATCACTTACTTCATGGAGGGCGTGGGCCAGGCGCTGTTCGGCAGCGAGATCTACAAGATCGACGTGGGCATGCCCAAGGACCCGATGTTCGTGCTGGAGTCGGTCTTCGACGGCGGCGTGATGATCAACCAGGAGGACGTGATCGCCGCCGTCATCGCCGCAGCGCTGGTCGTCGCCCTGTCCATCTTCTTCCAGAAGACCACCACCGGCCGGGCGCTGCGCGCCGTGGCCGACGACCACCAGGCGGCGCAGTCCATCGGCATTCCGCTCAACCGCATCTGGGTCATCGTCTGGTGCGTGGCCGGCATGGTGGCCCTGGTGGCCGGGATGATCTGGGGCTCCAAGCTGGGTGTGCAGTTCACGCTGACCACGGTGGCGCTGCGCGCGCTGCCGGTGGTCATCCTGGGCGGCCTGACCTCGGTACCCGGCGCCATCATCGGCGGCCTGATCATCGGCGTGGGCGAGAAGCTCTCGGAGGTCTACCTCGGCCCCTTCGTCGGCGGCGGCATCGAGATCTGGTTCGCCTATGTGCTGGCGCTGGTGTTCCTGCTGTTCCGGCCGCAGGGCCTGTTCGGCGAGAAGATCATCGATCGCGTGTAAGAGGGGAAAAATAAATGTTCTATCGTGAAAACGGCCAGTTCAAGACCAGCTACCGCGCCGACCAGCAGGTCTTCCCCATCCTGCAGGACAAGGTCGCCGTCTGGCTGCTGGTGGCCGCCTGCTTCGTGCTGGTGCCCCTGTTCGCCTCGGACTACTTCTACCTGGCCATCCTGATCCCGCTGGTCATCATGTCGCTGGCGGCGCTGGGGGTGAACATCCTGGTGGGCTACTGCGGGCAGATCTCGCTGGGCTCGGGCGCCTTCATGGCGGTGGGGGCCTACGGCGCCTACAACTTCGTCGCCCGCATCCCCGACATGCCCTTGATCCCGGCGCTGATCCTGGGCGGGCTGTGCGCCACCTTCTTCGGCATCCTGTTCGGCCTGCCCAGCCTGCGCGTCAAGGGCCTGTACCTGGCCGTGGCGACGCTGGCCGCGCAGTTCTTCAGCGACTGGATGTTCCTGCGCATCAAGTGGTTCACCAACGACTCGCCCTCGGGCTCGGTGTCGGTGAGCAACCTGCAGGTCTTCGGCATCCCGATCCAGTCGCCCCAGGCCAAGTACCTGTTCTGCCTGGTGGTGCTGGTGGTCATGGCCATCCTGGCCAAGAACCTGGTGCGCAGCGCCATCGGCCGCGAGTGGATGGCCATTCGGGACATGGACGTGGCCGCCAGCGTGATCGGCATCCGCCCGATGTACGCCAAGCTGTCGGCGTTCGCCGTCAGCTCCTTCATCGTCGGCATGGCCGGCGCGCTGTGGGGCTTCGTGCACCTGGGCGCCTGGGAGCCGGCCGCCTTCTCGGTGGACGTGTCCTTCAAGCTGCTGTTCATGGTCATCATCGGCGGCCTGGGCTCCATCATGGGCAGCTTCTTCGGCGCGGCCTTCATCGTGGTGCTGCCCATCGTGCTCAGCCAGTTGCTGCCGGCGCTGGCCGGGCTGGTGGGCGTGGAGATTTCCACGGCCGGCATCTCGCACGCCGAGTTCATCATCTTCGGCGCGCTCATCGTCTGGTTCCTGATCGTCGAGCCGCACGGCCTGGCCAAGCTGTGGTCCACGGGCAAGCAGAAGATGCGGGTGTGGCCCTTCCCGCACTGACGCCCCGGGTCCACGGCCACCGCCACACGCAATGGTTTTAAGCATGAAATCAGCCTCAAACCGTTGCCAGGCAAAGGCGCACAGCTCTCTTTTTTGCAAAGCCGCGCAGTCCGCTGCGCTCCCACCCGCCCTTCACTAAAAGGAGTGCACCCATGAAGCTCACCCGTCTGGCCCTGGCCACCGTGCTGGCCGCCGCTGGCGCCGGTTTTGCCGCCAGCGCCTCGGCGCAGGCCAACAACGAACAGTTCTTCCCGCTGCTGTCCTACCGCACGGGCGCCTACGCCGCCTATGGCATTCCATGGGCCAACGGCAAACAGGACTACATCAAGCTCATCAACGCGCGCGACGGCGGCGTCAATGGCGTCAAGATGACCTTCGAGGAGTGCGAGACGGCCTACGCCACCGATCGCGGCGTGGAGTGCTACGAGCGCCTGAAGACCCGCCCGGGCGTGGCCGTGGTCGAGCCCCTGGCCACCGGCATCACCTTTGCGCTGACCGAGAAGGCGCCCATCGACAAGATCCCGCTGATGACGCAGGGCTACGGCCTGTCGATCTCGCAGGATGGCACGGCCTTCCCCTGGAACTTCCCCTTCCTGGGCAGCTACTGGACGGGCGCGGACGTGCTGATCCAGCACATCGGCAGCAAGGCCGGCGGCCTGGACAAGTTGAAGGGCAAGAAGGTCGCCTACGTCTATCACGACAGCCCCTTCGGCAAGGACGCCATCCCGCTCCTGCAAAAGCGCGCCGAGATGCACGGCTTCGAGCTGCAGCTGATGCCGGTGACGGCACCCGGCGTCGAGCAGAAATCCACCTGGCTGCAGGTGCGCCAGAGCCGGCCGGACTACCTGTTGCTGTGGGGCTGGGGCGTCATGAACACCACGGCGCTCAAGGAGGCGCAGGCCACGGGCTTCCCGCGCGACAAGATGTACAGCGTCTGGTGGGGTGGCACCGAGCCGGCGGTGCGCGACGTGGGCGAGGGCGCCAAGGGTTTCAACGCGCTGTCGCTCAACGGCCATGGCACGTCCTACAAGGTCATCCAGGACATCCTCAAGCTGGTGCACGACGCCAAGCAGGGCACGGGCCCGCGCGACGAGGTGGGCACCGTGCTGTACGTGCATGGCGTCATCACGCAGATGCTGGCCATCGAGGCCGTGCGCACCGCGCAGGAGAAATTCGGCAAGGGCAAGGTCATGACCGGCGAGCAGGTGCGCTGGGGCATGGAGAACCTCAAGATCGACCAGAAACGCCTGGACGAGCTGGGTTTCGGCAACGTCATGCTGCCCATGGCGACCAGCTGCTCCAACCACATGGGTTCGTCTTCGGCGCGCATCCACACCTGGGACGGCAAGCAGTGGAACTACTCGTCCGACTGGTACAAGGCCGACGACAAGGTGCTGGGCCCGCTCATCAAGGAGCACGGCGACAAGTACCTGGCCGACAAGAAACTCACCCGCCGCACCGACTGCAAGTGAGCACAGACTCACGGTGAGCCGCGCGGCGGGCGCCCTCGCCCGTCGCGCCGAGGTGCAACTTCCAACCAAGAGAGAGCAAGGAGATACGCATGAAATTTACCCGTCTGGCCCTGGCCGCCACGCTCGCCGCAGCGGGCGCGGGCTTTGCCACCAGCGCCCTGGCGCAGGCCCAGGAGCAATTCATTCCGCTGCTGTCCTACCGCACCGGCCAGTTCGCCCCGCTGGGCATCCCGTGGGCCGATGGCAAGCAGGACTACCTGAAGCTGGTCAATGCCAAGGGCGGCATCAACGGCGTCAAGATCACCTACGAGGAATGCGAGACTGCCTACGACACCAGCCGCGGCGTGGAGTGCTATGAGCGTCTCAAGGGCAAGGGCGGCGGCGCCGCCGGCTTCGACACCCAGTCCACCGGCATCACCTTCGCCGTGACCGACAAGGCGCCCATCGACAAGATGCCCGTCGTCACGCCCGGCTACGGCCTGTCGCAGTCGGCCGACGGCCGCGTGTTCGAGTGGAACTTCCCGCTGCTGGCCAACTACTGGACCGGCGCCGACGCCATCGTGCAGGACATCCTCAAGCAGGAAAAGGGCAGCCTGAAGGGCAAGAAGATCGCCTTGGTCTACCACGACTCGCCGTACGGCAAGGAGCCGATCCCGCTGCTGCAAAAGCGCGCTGAGAAGGAAGGCTTCGCGCTGCAGCTGCTGCCCGTGACGGCGCCTGGCGTCGAGCAGAAATCCACCTGGCTGCAGGTGCGCCAGAACCGGCCCGACTACGTGATCCTGTGGTCGGCCGGCGTCATGACGCCCACGGCAGTGCGTGAGGCGCAGGCCACGGGCTTTCCGCGCGAGAAGATGTACGCCGTGTGGTGGGCGGGCTCCGACCACGACGTGAAGGACATCGCCGGCGCCAAGGGCTACAAGACCGTGACCATCCACAACACGGCCGAGCGCGACAAGATCCACGATGAGGTCAAGGCGCAGCTCTACGACAAGGGCCAGGGCACGGCGGGCGACGCCAAGGAGCTGGGCGCCATCGCGCACACGCGCGGCATGGTGATCGCCATGCTGCAGGTCGAGGCCATCCGCGCCGCGCAGGAAAAGTACGGCAAGGGCAAGACCATGACGCCCGAGCAGGTGCGCTGGGGCCTGGAGAACCTGAACCTGACGCAGGAGCGCCTGAACGAGCTGGGCTTCGGCAAGATCCTCAAACCCATCAAGACCAGCTGCGAGAACCACCTGGGCGCCGACTGGCAGCGCATCGCGCAGTGGAACGGCAGCAAGTGGGAGGTGACCTCCGACTGGTACCAGGCCGACCAGTCGCTGGTGGCCCCGCTGGTGCAGGAGTACGGCGCCAAGTACGCCAAGGACAAGAACGTCAAGGTCCGCACCTGCAACTGACGTGACAGGGCACGAGCCGCGCGCTCCACCAGGCGCGCGGCCCGTCGCCCATCGCTTTTCTCCCTTTCGTGAATCAACGGTGAAGCCATGACCGAGCCCCGAACCGCAACCGCCCCCACCCCCGCCGCACCGCTGCTCATGGTCAACGGCATCGAGGTCATCTACAACCACGTGATCCTGGTGCTCAAGGGCGTTTCGCTGCAGCTGCCCGAGCGCGGCATCGTCGCCCTGCTGGGCGGCAACGGCGCCGGCAAGACCACCACCCTGCGGGCGATTTCCAACCTGCTCAAGGGCGAGCGCGGCGAGGTCACCAAGGGCAGCATCGAGCTGCGCGGCGAGCAGATCCAGAACCTCACGCCCTCCGACCTGGTCAAGCGCGGCGTGGTGCAGGTCATGGAGGGGCGCCACTGCTTCGCCCACCTGACCATCGAGGAAAACCTGCTCACCGGCGCCTACACCCGCACCGACAAGGCCGAGATCGCACGCAACCTGGAGAAGGTCTACAACTACTTCCCGCGCCTGAAGACGCGCCAGAAGAGCCAGGCGGCCTACACCTCGGGCGGCGAGCAGCAGATGTGCGCCATCGGCCGCGCCCTGATGTGCAACCCCTCGGTCGTGCTGCTGGACGAGCCCTCCATGGGCCTTGCGCCGCAGATCGTCGAAGAGGTGTTCAACATCGTCCGGGACCTGAACGAGAAGGAAGGCACGACCTTCCTGCTGGCAGAGCAGAACACCAACATGGCGCTCAAGTACGCCGACTACGGCTACATCATGGAAAGCGGCCGCATCGTCATGGACGGCCCGGCGCAGGAGCTGGCCAACAACGAGGACGTCAAGGAGTTCTACCTCGGCGTGGGCGGCGGCGAGAGGAAGAGCTTCAAGGACGTCAAGAGCTACAAGCGCAGAAAGCGCTGGCTGGCCTGACGTCCGGCACCCGGCGCCCGCCCCCGAATATTTTTTGATAGCTGAAAGCCCGTTGCTGGCGCGGGCAAAGGCCGTTTTTTACCCAAAATTCCCCACCTTCAGAGAAAGACAGCCATGAGCATGTTCTACGACGCACTGGAGAGCCGCCCCCCCCAGGAACGCGAGGCCGCCCTCATGGCCGCCCTGCCCCGGCAGATCGCCCACGCCCGCCAGGCCTCCAGCGCCTGGGGCGAGATCCTGGCGGACGTCGATCCGGGCGCCGTCACCAGCCGCGAGGCGCTGGCGCGCCTGCCGGTCACGCGCAAGTACGAGCTGCTCGAGCGCCAGCAGGCGGGGCGGGCGCAGGACCCCTTCGGCGGCTTTTGCACACAGACCTTCGGCGCGCACCTGCCGCGCGTGTTCGCCAGCCCCGGCCCCATCTACGAGCCCGAGGGCACGCAGAAGGACTACTGGCGCATGGCGCGCGCCATCCATGCCGCGGGTTTTCGCAGCGGCGAGCTGATCCACAACTGCTTCTCCTACCACTTCGTTCCCGCCGGCGCCATGATGGAGAGCGGCGCCCACGCCCTGGGGTGCACAGTGTTTCCGGGCGGCACGGGCCAGACCGAGCAGCAGGTGCAGGCGATTGCCGAGCTGCGGCCCGCCGGCTACATCGGCACGCCGAGCTTTCTGAAGCTGATCCTGGACAAGGCCGCGGAGATGAAGGTCGCCCTGCCCAGCCTGACCAAGGCCCTGGTCTCGGCCGAGGCCTTTCCGCCGTCGCTGCGCGACTGGCTGGCCGCGCGCGGCGTGGCCGGCTACCAGTGCTACGCCACGGCCGACCTGGGCCTGATCGCCTATGAGACGAGTGCCCGCGAGGGGCTGGTGCTCGACGAGGGGGTGATCGTGGAGATCGTGCGCCCCGGCACGGGCGACCCGGCGCCCGAGGGCGAGGTGGGCGAGCTGGTGGTGACCTCGCTCAACCCGGTCTATCCGCTGATCCGCTTCGGCACGGGCGACCTGTCGGCCGTGCTGCCGGGCCCCTGCCCCACGGGCCGCACCAACACCCGCATCAAGGGCTGGATGGGCCGGGCCGACCAGACCACCAAGGTGCGCGGCATGTTCGTGCAGCCCGGCCAGATCGCCTCTGTGGCGCGGCGCTTCCCCCAGGTGCTGCGCGCGCGTCTGGTGGTCAGCGGCGCCATGGCCAGCGACCAGATGGTGCTGCAGGTGGAGACGCGCGAAACCGCCCCGGGCCTGGCCCAGCAGCTGCAGGAAGCCCTGCGCGAGGTGACCAAGCTGCGCGGCGAGGTCGAGATGCTGCCGCCGGGCTCGCTGCCCAACGACGGCAAGGTCATCGAGGACGCGCGCAGCTACGACTGACGGCTGCGGCGGCGGTCACCAGACGACGTCGTGCCCCTCGGCGGCGCTGCGCCTGAGCATGTCGATGAAGGGCGTGGCGCGCTGGCGCAGGCTGACCGGATCGCGCGCGGGTGCATTGTCCTGCCCGGCCTCCTCGGCGTCGGCCGTCTGGCCGCGCTCGCGGGCGGCCTCCTCCTCGGCCGCCACGGCGGCCTGCAGCGCCTCGATGGCGGCGGGAATCTGCGCGGCGGTGATGATGCCGTGCGGCTCCTCGCCCTTGCCGACGATCTTGAGCAGCTGGCGCGCATTGGCCTCCAGCATGATGACGTCGGCCGTGGCGCGGGACTTGAATTTGTAGAGCATGCGAACCCCTGGTGGATAAGGACGATGGGCCGAGGATAAGCCGGCGCGCGTCAGGCCCGTGCGGCCTGTGGGCCCTCGTACATGTAGGAGCGATTGAAGGGGTAGTCGCCCTGCGCGCCTTTCAGGACGCCGTCCTCCAGCCTGCCGCTGGGCCGGATCGCCAGCATCTGGTGCAGCGCGATCCAGCCATGCTCGAACGCCAGGGCGCAGCCGGCCAAGTACAGGCGGTAGGCGCGCAGGGCGCGCTCGCCCCGCTCCTGCCCATGCTGGGCCACCAGGATGGCCAGGGCCTCGTCCTGGCAGTGCTCCAGCGCATCCGACCAGGCCCAGAGCGTGCGCGCGTAGTGCGGACGCAGGTTCTCCGTGTCCACCATCTCCAGGCCCGCGCGCGCCATGTCGTGCAGCGCTACGCTCACGTGCAGCAGCTCGCCGCCGGGGAAGATGTAGCGCTCGATGAAGTCGCCCATGCCGGCGGCCAGGCCGTCGTTGTCCAGTCCGCCGGCGGTGATGCCGTGGTTGAGCAGCAGCCCGCCCGGGCGCAGCAGGCGGTGCACGGTGCTGAAGTAGCGCGCCATCTGCGCGCGGCCCACGTGCTCGAACATGCCCACCGAGGCGATCTTGTCGAAGGGCTCGGCTGCCTGCAGCTCGCGGTAGTCCAGCAGCTGCATGCGCACGCGCCCGCCCAGGCCGCGCTCGTCGATCAGCCGCTTGACGTGCGCGTGCTGGTTGCGCGACAGCGTGATGCCGGTGGCATCGACGCCGTAGTGCTCGGCCGCCCACAGCAGCAGGCCGCCCCAGCCGGCGCCGATGTCCAGGAAGCGCTCGCCCGGGCGCAACAAAAGCTTTCGGCAGATGTGGTCGAGCTTGGCCTCTTGCGCCCGCGCCAGCGTCATGCCGGCTTCGCGGTAGTAAGCGCAGGAATAGACACGGCGCGGGTCCAGCCACAGGGCGTAGAAATCGTCCGACAGGTCGTAGTGGAAGTGGATGTTGCGCGCGTCGCCCTGCAGCGTGTGCGCGGCCATGGAGCGCGCCCGCGCCAGCACGCGCTGCCACCAGCTGGCCTGGGCGTCGCGCGCCGGGTCCAGCCGCAGCAGGGCGGCGGCGGCCGTCATGAGCTGGCGCATGCTGCCCTCCAGCGCCACCCGGCCCTCGACGATGGCCGCACCCACGTTGCCGATCTCGCCCATGGCCAGCGCCACCACGGCCATGCGGTCGCGGAACTGCAGGCGCACGTCGGCGTCGCTCGCGCCCAGGCGCAGGCCGTCAGGCAGCTCGACCGCCACGCCCACGGGGGACAGCGCCAGGCTCTCTTCCAGCGAGTTCAGCAGATGTTTCATGCCACACCCTCCCGTCGGACCGACAACGATCCGATTCTTCAGGGCATGGCCCGGCCGCGTCAAGGGTGATTGGCCGACAGCGCCATGCGGCCTTGGCTGACAACCCAGGCCGGGCGCAGCCCCCAGTAAAAAAGAGCAAAAACCCGCGATAACCCTTTCTACACAATGACATTGCGCTATTTTTTACATAGCAAAATGGCGCCTGTGCGGCTCCCGCGCCGTGCCTGGGGACTGCGCCGGGCGCTGCCGCCCGCCGCCAGCTATGGCCTAATACTGCGTTTTTCGTTTTTTCATCCAATCGATCTCAGGAGCCGTCATGGGCAACAAAATCGTCACCGAAGCCGATCGCAAGGCCACCCCCCGTCCTACCCCCATGCCCGGCATGGCCCTGCCCACCGAAGGCCGCGGCCAGCGCGTGAGCAAGGAGCGTGGCGTGCACACCCGCAGCAAGAAGAACCCGGGCAAGCGCCACAACTGAGCCGGCCCGCCCGCCGCCCTCGAAGCCCTCGCTTGCGAGGGCTTTTGTTTCTCTTGCGCCCGCATCGCATGCCGCGCCGCCTCTGGCCCGCCTCCCGCCGCGCCGCGGCCGTGCTGTGCTGCGCCCTGGCGCTGTCGGGCTGCGCCCAGACCGGGGGCACGCTGGGCTACTACTGGCAGTCGCTGCGCGGCCACCTGGCCCTGATGGGCGCCGCGCGCCCGCTGCCCGACTGGCTGGCCGACGCCGACACGCCCGAGCCGCTGCGCCGGCGGCTGGAACTGGCCCGCCAGGCGCGCGCCTTTGCCAGCGAGCAGCTAGCCCTGCCCGACAACGCCAGCTACCGCCGCTACGCCCGGCTGGACCGCCCCGCGGCCGTCTGGAACGTGGTGGCCGCCCCGCCCTGGTCGCTCACCCTGCACACTTGGTGCTTTCCCATCACGGGCTGCATTGGCTACCGCGGCTACTTCGCCGAGGGCGACGCGCGCGCCGAGGCGGCCCGGCTGCAGCGGCAGGGCCTGGAGGTGAGCGTCTATGGCGTGCCGGCGTACTCGACGCTCGGCTACAGCAACTGGCTGGGGGGGGACCCACTGCTGTCCACCTTCATCGCCTGGCCCGAGGGCGATTTCGTGCGCCTGCTGCTGCATGAGCTGGCCCACCAGGTGGCCTATGCACCGGGCGACACGGCCTTCAACGAATCCTATGCCACGGCCGTGGAGCGCCTGGGCGTGGCCGAGTGGCTGGCCGCCCGCGCCGACCCGCGGCTGCAGGCCGCATGGCAGCGCAGCGAGGTCCGGCGCCAGCAGTGGCGCGAGCTCACGCGCGCCACGCGAGAGCGGCTCGAAGCCATCTACGGCACGCAGCCGGACGGCCGGCAGCCACCCGACGACTGGCCCGGGCGCGCCGCCCGCAAGGCCCAGGCCCTGCAGGACTTCGCCCGGGACTGGGCGCGGCTGCGGACGTACTGGCTTGCCGAAGGCGATGTGCAGCCCGCGCAGCTGCAGGCGCTCGACCGCTGGGCGCGGGAGGCCAACAACGCCAGCTTTGCCGCCCAGGGCGCCTACGACGATCTGGTGCCCGCCTTCATCGCGCTGTTCGAGCGCGAGGGGCGCGACTGGCCGCGCTTCCACGCAGCGGTGCAAGCGCTGGCACGCGCGTCACAAGCCGAGCGCGACGCAACGATGCAGGAGCTCAGGGGGGTGTCGTTTCAGTTCAGCCGCGCAGCGACTCGATGAGGTCGATGTACTGCTGTTTGGCCTGGTCTTCGCCCGTGCCCTTGAGCTTTTCCCAGGCGTCCCACTTGGCGCGGCCGACGATGTCGGAGAAGCTCGGCTTCTTGTCCTGGTTGTCACCCGCCGTGGCCTGCTTGTACAGCGCGTAGATCTTCAGCAGCGTCGGGTTGTCCGGGCGCTCGCTCAGGTTCTTGGAGTTGGCGACGGCGGCCTCGAAGGTGGCATTCAGATCGGACATGCAAAGTCTCCTGGCTGGAAGGTGTTGGGGAAGAGCGGAAGGCGCAGTGTAGTCAAAACAGCACGATCGTTCTTTTCCGTGAGCGCAAAAAAGCCCGCCACCCGGGCGGGCCATGTCAGGGGTGATGAAGGCGCCGTCAACCGGGCTGCTGCTGCGCCAGCCACTGCCGCGCCAGCTCCACCCAGAAGGTGCCGCCCAGCGGGATCAGGTCGTCGTTGAAGTCGTAGCTCGGGTTGTGCAGCGTGCACGGGCCACCGCCATGGCCCAGGCTGCGGTGGTCGCCGTCGCCGTTGCCAATGAAGACATAGGCCCCCGGCCTGGCCTGCAGCATGAAGGAGAAATCCTCCGCGCCCATGGTCGGCTCCTGCGCGCGCACCTGGTCCTCGCCGACGATGCCGGCCATGACGCGCGCGGCAAATTCCGCCTCGGGGGCAGAGTTGATGGTGGGCGGGTAGTTGCGCACGAACTCGAACTCGCACGTCGCCTCGAAGGCCGCGCAGGTGTGCTCGGCCACCTCGCGCATGCGCCGCTCGATCAGGTCGAGCACCTCGATGGAGAAGGTGCGCACCGTGCCCTGCAGCTCGCAAGAATCGGGCACCACGTTGGTCGCCTCGCCGGCGTGGATCATGGTCACCGAGATGACGCCCGCGTCCACCGGCTTCTTGTTGCGGCTGATGATGCTCTGGAAGGCCTGCACCATCTGACAGGCCACCGGCACAGGGTCGATGCCCAGGTGCGGCATGGCGCCGTGCGCGCCCTTGCCGCGGATGGTGATCCTGAATTCGTTGGAGGACGCCATGACCGGTCCGGGGCTCACGGCGAACGTGCCCACCGGCATGCCCGGCCAGTTGTGCATGCCGAACACCGCCTGCAGGGGAAACTGTTCGAACAGGCCATCCCGGATCATCTCGCGCGCGCCGCCACCGCCCTCTTCCGCCGGCTGGAAGATCAGGTAGACCGTGCCGTCGAAGTCGCGATTTTCCTCGCGCGCGAAGTGCTGCGCCGCAGCCAGCAGCATGGCCACGTGGCCGTCGTGCCCGCAGGCGTGCATCTTGCCGGCGTGGCGGCTGGCGTGCTCGAAGGTGTTGAACTCCTGCATGGGCAGGGCGTCGATGTCGGCGCGCAGGCCCACGGCGCGGCCGCTGGCGCCGCCGTCGCGCCCGTGCACGATGCCCACCACGCCAGTGGTGCCCATGCCACGGTGGATGGGGACGCCCCATTCGGTCAGCTTGGCGGCGATCACGTCGGCCGTGCGCACCTCCTCGAAGCACAGTTCGGGGTGGGCGTGGATGTCGCGCCGCACGGCGGCAATGGCGGCAGCCTCGCCGGCAATGGAGTCGATGAGTTTCATGGAAATGCTTCGCTCGCTGTCGTCGGTAAGCTGGTCAGTCTAGCGGCGCCCGCCCGCAGCTGCCGGCCACATGCCGCGCAACCCCGCGCGCCGCGCGCGGGCTTCATGGTGAAATGGCCGGCCAGGCAGGGTGCCCATGGGAGGATTACTTGCATTTCGATAGCGCGAAATCGTTGCCCAGCAACGTCTGCAGGCGTTTTTCATGCTCATTCCCGAAGGCACGCCCAGCCCAGTCCTTCGCCCGCCGACAGTCCCTGGCGACGACGGCGGACGGCGCCCCCCCGGTCTTGCGCCACGCTCACGGCCCATGCCCCTGCGTGCACTGATCCTGCTGCTGGCCCTGGTGCTTGGCCTGCACTGGCTGGCCCTGGAGCGACTGCCCTGGGCCTCGGATGCCCGGGGGCCGCTGCCCGAGCAGATGGCGTTCGATACCCGTCTGCTGCCGCCGCCCGCACCCGAGCCGCCCTCCGCGCCCCAGGCGCCCGCCGAGATCGCGGCCGCGCCCAACCCCGCGCCCGCCGCCGCAAAGGCGCGCCGCAAGCCGCGCCCGGCCCGCCCCGAGATGCACCACCCGTCCGCGCCCCCGGCGGACGAGCCGCCCCCCGTCGAGGACACGGTCACCCTGGACATGCCCGCGCTGCCGGAGACTGCCGAACCAGCCGAAGTAACGCCACCTGGGCCGCTGGAGGAAGCCGCGCCCGAGGCCTTGCCCGACCAGGGCGGGGACGACAGCGCGGCAGGCACCGAGCCGCCCCCGGCGTCCGCTCCGGAGGCGCAGCAGGACGCCCCGGCCCCGGCCCCGGCCCCGGCCCCGGCCCCGGCCCCCGCCCCCGCCGATCCTGCCGCTGGGCAGCCCCCCGCGCCCGCCGGCGTGGAAGTCCTGCTGCCCGGCGGCGGCGCTGCCTTCTCCGCGCAGGACCCGCCGCCCGTGCGCCTGCCGCCCTCCACCCATCTGGCGTTCACCGTGCGTGGCCAAGCCAAGGGCTTCCAGTACCACGCCAGCGCCACGCTCGACTGGCGCCAGGACGACGACCGCTACGAGGCGCACCAGCAGGTCAAGGCCTTCCTGATCGGTGCGCGCTCGCAAAGCAGCCGGGGCCGGCTCGGTGCCCGGGGCCTGCAGCCCGAGCGTTTCGGTGACAAGACCCGAAGCGAGCGCGCGGCGCACTTCGACTACGAGCGGCGCCAAATCGTCTTCAGCGCCAACGTGCCGCCCGCGCCGCTGGCCGAGGGTGCGCAGGACCGGCTGAGCGTGTTCATCCAGCTCGGCAGCATGTTGGCTGCCGCCCCGCAGCGCTACCCGGCGGGCACGCGCATCACCCTGCCCACGGTGGGCGTGGGCGGCGCCGACCGCTGGACTTTCACCGTCGAAGGCCCGGAGACACTGGAGCTGCCCGCCGGCACCATGCCGGCGCTGAAGCTGCAGCGCCTGCCGCCCCCCGACCGCCAGTACGACCAGAAGGCCGAGCTGTGGCTGGGCACCGCCCTGGGCGGGCTGCCGGTGCGCATCCGCATCACGCAGGCCAACGGCGACTGGGTCGACCTGGCGCTGGAGGACCATGCGCCCCTGTAGGACAACGCAGGGCTTGAACTGGCCCGCGCCGCAGCCATCTGCCCTCCATGAATGAAATGACAACCACCCAGGAGAACTCCATGCACATGCTCTACGACTCCGACTCCTTCGTGGTGGTGCACATGCAGCCCGACCTGTCCCAGCCTGCCACCGCCCCCGACGGCACGCCGCTGCCCGTGCAGCTCGTGCGCCACGGCTTCGAGATCGTGGACAAGCGCTCGGGCAAGGAGGTCTATCTGGACGGCTCGTGGGCCGAGATGTTCCAGCAGCAGATCCTCGCCTGGCAGCGCGAAGCCCCCACGCAGCAGGAGGTGGAGGCCACGCTGGACGGCTACGCCGGCTTGGCGCAGAACCCGGTTGTGGTGCACTGACGGGCCACCCGGCCCGCGTCGTCAGCCCGCCGGGGGCCTGGCGCCGCGGCGCTGCGCCATCTCGCGGCCCATGCCCAGCTGGGCTTCGGCGCCCAGAACGGCGCGCGCGGCCGGGTAGATGGCTTCATCTTCGTGCCGCAGGTGATCGGCATAGCTTGCGGCAAAGCGGTCCAGGGCCGCATCGTCGGCCGCGCTGAAGCGGTCGATGTCGCCCTCGGCCAGGGCCTGCAGGCTGCCGCGTGCCCCAGCCCAGCGTTCGGCCATCTGCACATGGTCCTGTTGCAGCTGGCGCACCAGCGCCACCACCTGCGCGTCGGCGGCGGCCAGCAGGGGCGGGAACACGTGCAGCTCCTCGTCCTCATGGTGCAGGGGCGCGGCGATGTCGAAATAGCGCAACACGTCGCGCGCGGCCTGCCGGGCCGAGTCGTCGCAGCCCTGGTCACGCAGGTACTGGCGCAGGCGCTGCAGCAGGTCGAGCGAACGACGCACCCGGTCGTGGCAGGCCTCCAGCATGGCAAAGGGCTCGTCGAAGCCCGCTCCCGGGCTGTGCAGGCCCGGCAGGCTGGCGCGGCCTGCGGTCATTCCCGGCCCAGCGCCACGGGCTGGCCCTCGCGGTCGAAGGTGAGGTAGCCGTCCAGCGCGCCGCCCTTGATGGCTTCGACCATGCGGCCCAGGGCCCGGTCGGTTTCGGCATCGCCCGGCTCGCGCCCGGCACTGCCAGCCAGGGCGCCGGCGAAGACCAGCTTCCAGCGCTGGTCCGGCAGGGCGTACTCGCGCGCCTCGCGCACCAGGGCGGCAAAGGATTCGACCTCCTCGGGCAGCTTGTCCACGCACATCAGCGGCACCAGGGCGCCGCCCTCGCCGCGCTCGAAGTCGGCCTTCTGCTGCGCCGTCGCGCCCTCGGGCAGTTCGGAGGCAACGAACACCAGCAGCAGGCGCTGGCGCTCGGGCTGCGTGCGCGCAGCGCGCAGCAGGTCGTCGAAATGGGTGATGTCGGTGCTCATGGGTTGCATCGTAGAGGGTTGCTCAGGGGGTGCGGGCCTGGCCCGCCGCCAGCGTGGAGACATACTGCGCCGGCAGCGGCCGCTCGCGCGCGTCCTTGCGTGACAGCACCGTGCCGACGCTGACGAAACACAGGGCGCGCTCGCCGTCCCGCAACGCGAACATGGCACGCAGCGGTGCCGAGGCTAGCGCCTTGCCGCTGGTGAGGGCCGAGCCGTAGCCCAGGGCAGTGGCCATGAGCAGCAGGTTTTGCACGGCGCAGCCGGCCGAGAGCACGCGCTCGGCGGCAGGGATGTCCGGGTCGCCCCCGGTCTCGTCCACCACCACCAGCATCAGGAGGGGCGCGCGCTGCGCCTTGTCCCGCGCGCGCGCGAGCTCCTCCGAGTTGGCGGCCGGGTCGCGCTCGCACAGGGCCTGGGCAAAGGCCTCGCCCAGAGCAGGGCGCGCCTGCTGCGGCACGAGGACCAGGCGCCAGGGCAGCAGGCGGCCATGGTCGGGCGCATGGCCTGCGGCCGACAGCAGTGCATGCAGCTCGGCCCCCTCGGGCCCGGGCTCGCCCAGGCGGCGTGGAAGAATCGTCTGGCGTGTCTGCAGGAGGGTGGCCAGTGCCTCGGCGTCGGTGCCCGGAGACGCTTGCGGGGCTAGTCGCACAGCACCTGCCCGTCGTGCTCCACGTAGGGCGGGTAGGGGCCGGTGCCGCTGCACTGCGCGCGCGAGGCGGCGACGAAGCCGCCGTGCTGCACGTCAAAGACGTGCACCTCGCCCTCCTCGATCACGTAGTGCCAGCCGTGCAGGCTGATGCGCCCGTCCGCCACGCGCGCGCGCACCATGGGGTAATCCATCAGACGCTCGAGCTGCAGCACCACGGCGCGCTGCTCGGTGCGGCGCAGCGCCTCATGGCTGGGCTGCACGGGCAGCACGGCGCCGCGCCCCAGGTCCAGCCAGCGCGCCAGGTTGTGCGCTTCGGCGGGTACCTCGTCGTACAGCGCCTTGATGGCGCCGCAGTGGCTGTGCCCGCAGACGATGATGCGGCTCACCTCCAGGCTGAGTACGGCGAACTCGATGGCCGCGGCCGTGCCGTGGTGGCCGTGCGAACCGTCGTAGGGCGGCACGAACGCGCCGACGTTGCGCACCATGAACAGCTCGCCCGGGCCTGTGCCGGTCAGCAAATAGGGCACTAGGCGCGAGTCCGAACAGCCGATGAACAGCGTCTTGGGGTGCTGGCCCTGGGCCACCAGGTCCTGGAACCGCTGCTGGTGCAGCGGAAAGTAGTCGGAGTGGAACTGCTGCAGGCGCGCCAGCAGCTCGTCCGGGGCCACGGGATGGGAGGCGGGCATGGCAGTTCTGCGCTGCAAGGGCGTGCGGCGGCGCGCGGCTACTGCACCAGCGGCGAGCTGGCCTCGTCCAGCTCCACGCCGTGCACCTCGGCTTCGGCGGCCAGCAGCTGCAGGCACTGGCGCAGCGCCGTCACCCAGGACTGCTGGCGCAGCGCCAGCTGCACGGCCCCGCGCACGGCCTCGTAGGGCTGCTGGATGCCGGGGTCGCGCTCCTGCACCTCGACCACGTGCAGACCGAAGCGGCTGTGCACCAGACGCGGCAGCACGCCGATCTCGGGGCGGCCGAAAATCTCCTGGGCCATCTCGGGTGCGAACTCCTCGGCCGTCACCCAGCCCAGGTCGCCGCCCTGCGCGCCCGTGGGGCAGTTGGACAGCTCGCGCGCCGCCTTGGCGAACGCGTCCGCGCCGCTGCCGTCGTGGCAGCGCACGTCCAGCAGGCAGGTCTCGGCGCGCGAGCGCAGGGCGCCGACATCGACGCCCGGCGTCACGCCAAACAGGATGTGGCGGGCACGCACGCGCTCGCCCTGGCGGTAGCGCGCGGCATGCGCGGCGTAGTGGCGCTCGCAGGCCTCCTCGGTCGGCTCGGGCACCTGGAGGTTCTGCTCGAGCCAGCGCTCGATGGCGTCGCTGGCCGCCTCGCTGAAGGCGCCGACCTGGGGGGGCGGGTCGTCGTCCGCCAGCAGGCCGCCGCGCTGGGCGGCCTGGCGCAGCAGTTCAGTGCAGGCGCGCTGGCGCAGCTCTTCGGTGCTGATCTGTTCGCCGGCGGCGAGCAGGGCCACACCGTTGATGCTGGCCTCATGGGTGTGCAGGGTGTTTGCAGTCATGACCGGATCGTAGGCAGAAGACGGATTACCGTGCAGCACGCGGGTTCTCGATAGCCTCGGCCACCACCGGCGAAGGCACGGCACTGGGCTGGCCGGGCAGGTTCTGCCCGGGCGGCACGTTCAGGCGGCGCGAGCGCACCACCTGGTAGGGCCGCAGCACGTAGAAGATGGAGGCGAAGCCGCTCCACACGTGCACCAGTCGGCTGAACGGGAACAGCAGGAAGATGGTCACGCCCAGCACGATGTGCACCTGGAAGGACCAGTGCAGTCCGGCCAGGGCCGCGGCGTCCACCGGGCGCAGGGTGACGATGCGCTGCGCCCAGTCGGCCAGGATCAGCATGGCGCTGCCGTCGGTGTGCTGCAGCGACTGGGGCAGCGTCAACAGCCCCAGCGACAGCTGCACCCACAGCACCACCAGCACGGCGATGTCCGTGGGGTGACTGGTGTAGCGGATGCGCGGGTCGGTCAGGCGGCGCACCAGCAGCATGGTCAGGCCCACGAAGCACACCGCGCCCGCGACGCCGCCGGCGGAGACGGCCAGCATCTGCTTGGTGGACGCGCTCATGAAGATGCCGTACACGCTGTGCGGCGTGAACAGGCCCACCATGTGCCCGAAGAACAGGAACAGGATGCCGAAGTGAAACAGGTTGCTGCCCCAGCGCAAGAGGCCGGTGCGCAGCATCTGCGAGGAATCGCTCTTCCAGCTGTACTGGTTCTGGTCGAAGCGGATCAGGCTGCCCACCACGAACACCACGAAGCACACGTAGGGGTAGACCTGAAAGAGAAAGCGGTACATCGAGTCCATGGCGTTAGGCTCCTTGGGACGGTGTGGGGTTCTTGCGCACGATGTGCACCGGTTGCGGCTGGCCGGGCCGGGCCTGGCCCGACGAGGAGCAGCCGTCGAAGGCGGCGGGCTCCTGCCAGGTCTCGTCCAGCGGTGGCTCCTCGGGCACCGGGGTGTCGGCCTTGGGCTTGTGGCCCGCCATGTCGAGCAGGGCGGCCAGGGCCGCGGCGTAGGGACTGGCGCGCTGCACCAGCGCGGCGTGTACCGCGTCCAGCAGGTGCGCGATCTCGCCCAGGAAGCCCCGGGCCTCGCGCGGTGGCTGGGTGGAGACGAACTCCAGCACCGCCGGCAGATAGTCGGGCAGCTCGTCCTCGACCAGCAGCAAGCCGGCCTTGGCATAGGTCTCGCCCAGGTCGATCATGGCCGGGCCGCGGTCGCGCG
>NZ_DAMCAM010000057.1:0-18951 GCF_032059615.1 Melaminivora sp.
GGGGAGGGCAGGGGTGGGGGCCAGCCGCGCTGTGCTCTGCAGCCTCGGGTCGTAGAACCAGCCGGCCCCCACCCCCACCCTCCCCCAGAGGGGGAGGGAGTGAAAGCCAGCCGCCGTGCGCAATGTGCGCACAGTGCTCTGTGTGAGCCTTGCCTTTCTTCCCCCTCCCAGGCCGAGCGAAGCGTCGGCCCGAGTCATGGCCGCTTGCCCCCCTTCAATCCTGCGCCTGTGGCGAGGCGCTGGCGGGGTGGCATGCACGCGTAGCGAGCATGCTTCGTCATCTGACTCGCTGCGGTTGTCTGAACGCAGCGCTGCCCAGGCAGCGCGAAGTGAGTTCCGCAGCGCACCCCGCCAGCGTCTCGACACAGGTTGCCCCCGCGCTTGCAAAGCGCGGGGGTCGCAGGATGCAGGGGCGCGCTTCTTTGCTTACTTTCTTGTCGCGCGACAAGAAAGTAAGTCGCCCGCCGGGGCGAGTCCCGGCCCCCGAACCCAAAACAAAACCAACAACAAAATCAGCCAAAGACCCACGCCAGACAACGAGCGCAAGCTATCAAAAAATCACACCTTGCGCACCTTCACGGGCAGCCCCTGCCGCACCACCGCCCCCGACACCCAGTCGATCCACACGTTGTCCCTGGCCGGCCGCGTCGGGTCCGCAAACCCCAGGTCGTTCAGGTTCACCCCATACCCGTGCTGCGGGTTGTGCGGCGTCTCCTTGCCGTCGATGGTGTGCGCCGCGGCGCCCAGCTGCCGGTGCCCGTAGCCGTATTCGATGGCCACCGTGCCCGGGGCGATGCCGCTTCGCACCAGCGCCATGCCGCGCACGCTGGCGCCCGGCGTGCTCACCTCGATAGGGTCGCCATTGGCCACCCCCAGCCGCGCCGCATCGTCCTTGTGCAGGCTGATGGGGTTGTGCGGGTGCACCTGACGCAGGCGCTTGACGCCGATCGACATGCTGCTCATCAGGTTGGACTTGTACGAACTCATGGTCAGCGGCCATTCCGTCTCCGGGTAGTGCTCGCGCATGCTGGAACCATCGGCAAAGCGTGTCGGGAACCAGGTCGGGCAGCCCACGTAGCGCTCGCCGGTCATCGAGTGGCGCATCTTCGCCAGCCCCTCGTGCCACAGCTGCACCGGGAACTTGTGCACGGCCTTGATGTGCTCGCCGACCCATGAATCCTCCAGCGTGTCGAAGCGCCCGCCGCGGCTCATGACCATGGCCACGCGGCGCACCTCCTCGGGCTTGAGGCGCTTTTCCACCTCGGGCATCCAGCGTTTGACGCCGGTGATCTCGATGTCGTCGTCGCTCGCCTCGGGCACGGGCTTGCCGGCCTGATAAGCGATGTTGCAGATGCCGCGCACGTAGAAGTCCTCGGCGTTTTCCAGGTCGAGCGGCTCGCCGTCCTTGGTGGACATGGCGTTCTTGCCGAAGCCCGGCAGCTGCAGCTCCTTGGCCACGGCGAACAAAAAAGCCTCGAAGTTGACCGGCCGGCCATCCGCCGTGCGCGCCGTGGCGGGCTCGACCACCGGCCAGCGCACGGTCGAGGTCTTGGCGATCACGTCGGCCCAGGGCGCGCCGATGCCCCAGCTCTCATACGTCACCGTATCGGGCACGATGTAGTCGGCCAGCGCCGAGGTCTCGTTGATGAACGGATCGACCGAGATGAACAGCGGCAGCTTCTTCGGGTCCTTGATGGCCGGCACCACGGCGTGCTCGAAGCCGGCAATGGCGTACACCGGGTTCGACATGTGGTTGATCCACGCCTTGATGGGGTAGGGGTAGCCCAGCAGGCCCGCCGCCACCATCTCGCTGCTCATGTTGCCGGGCGCGGGGTACCAGGGCGCGCGCGCGGGGTAGGGGTTCTCGCCGGCTTCCTTCTTGCGCTTGAACTCGCTGGTTTTTTCGTACGGGAAGCGCGTGCGCGACAGCGACACGCCGGTGGGCTTGACCTGACCCTCGAAGGTGGCGAAGTTGTAGCGCGGCCCCGGCCCGAAGGGGCCGAAGGGTCCCGCGTCCAGCACCCAGCCGCCCTTGACGTTCAGGTTGCCGACCAGGTTGTTCAGCATGGCAATCGCGTACGCCGTGTAGAAGCCCGCACCGCTCATGGTGCCGCCGTGCGAGTTGGCCACCGCCCGCTTGCCATGGCTGGTGAATTCGCGCGCCAAGTCTTCGATCTCCTGCACGCTCACGCCGCAGATGCCCGAATATTCCTGGAGCGTCATGCGGTGCGCGTGCTCGCGCAGCTTGACGAAGGACGTGCACACGGGCACCGGGGCCGGGTCTTCGGCAGCGCCTTCGGCGCGCGGCAGGGTGAAGGTGCGCTCGACGACCAGCTGCGCGGGCTGAGGCGCCGTGTGGGGCGCGAGCGTGCCGTCGGCCAGCTGCACCACATACACGTCCTCGGCCGGGGTTTTTTCGTCCACCGGCTCGGGCAGGGGCAGGCCGATGTCCGCGCCGCGCAGGAACTGGCCGAAGCGCGGGTGCTTGGGGTCGTTGATGAGCAGGTGCGTGGCGTTGCTCCACGACGCCTCGCCAGCGGCGGCCATGGCCTGCGGGCCGGGCTGGCTGAGATATTGAGCGTCATAGCGCTCGTTGTCGATAATCCAGCGGATCAGTGCCATGGCCAGCGCCAGGTCGGTGGCGGGCTTGACGGGCAGCCAGCGGTTATTGTCGCCCGCGGCATGGCTCGATGACGTGGGCAGCACGGGCGAGATGACGACGTACTTGTAGCTGTTGTCCTCGCGCGAGCGCGCCTCGGCCAGCTCCCGGCCCATGCGCTGGAAGGGGTTGCCGGCCTGCGCCGGTGCCGTGCCCAGGAACAGCCCGAAGCGCGAATTCTTCCAGTCCGGCTTGCCGTGCGGCATGCCGGGGATGTTGCCCAGGGCGGCTGCCGTACCCACGCGGTAGGTCTGGCCGCAGTAGGCGCCGTGGTTGGCGAAGTTCACCGTGCCGAACGCCGGGCCGGCGAAGCGCCGGATCAGCGGCGTGCGTCCTTCGTTGGAGGCGTCGGTGATGACCAGCTGGTTGGACTTGGGGCCGTACTCGGGGTTCTCCGGGTCGATCAGCGTCTTCACGTCGCGGATGGCGCGCAGGCCGTCCACGTGGCCCTCGCCAAACAGGTCGCCGCCCTCGCACACCTCCTGGACCAGCTGCTCCAGCGAGATGCTCTTCCACTGGCCCGAGCCGCGCGGGCCCACGCGCTTGAGGGGCGTGAGCACGCGGTAGGGCGAGGTCTGGTGCTCCAGCATGGCCGAGCCGCGCGCGCACGACGTGGCGCGGCCTTCGATGCCGCTGTCGCCGCCCAGCATGGCGTAAGCCTCGCGCACCGGCATGGCCATGGGTGCCGAGTTGGTCGTGGCCAGCGGGTGGTAGGGATTGCCGGCGATGCGGATGATCTGGCCCTTCTCGGTGTCCACGCGCACGCGCACGCCGCACTGCGTCCAGCAGCCCAGGCAGCTCGACGGGCTCACCACCTGGCCGGGCTGGGTGGCCAGCTGGCCCGTGACCGGGTCGATGCGAAATTCCGGGGTGAGCGAGTTGCCGCGCGTGGCGCTCTTGGTGCTGACGCCGGAGGTGCCGCTCACCAGGCCCTTGGCGCCGCGGGCGACGACTTCGCCATAGCCGGCGGCGAAGGCCGTGAGGCCGCCGGCCATGGCGCCACCGCGCAGCAGCAGGCGCCGGCGGCGCACGTCGGGCTTCTGGGTTTCATGGGCGGGGGCGGTGCGGGGGGGCTTCTTGTCGGTCATAAGAGACTCTCTTTCCATCGTGGGCGCAGGTGTCATGCTATATCTTTAATAGCTGCTGGCCCTTGTTGTTCAATGGCTTGGGGCTGTTTTGGCTGGCGAGGGTTTCACTCCCTCTCCCCCAAGGGGGAGAGGGCAGGGGTGAGGGGGTGGGTTCAGGCGCTGCGCCTGGTGCCGGCCGCCACCCTCACCCCAACCCTCTCCCGCCAGCGGGAGAGGGAGCCGGAGCAGACGCGGCAGTCATGCGCCCGCGCCCTGCAGGGCCGGCTGGCGGCGCGCCGGCCAGGTCTCCAGCGCCCAGCTGGCGGCGGCCACCAGGGCGATGAACAGGCCCAGCACGCCCAGCATGCCCAGCAGCCCGTCGCTGCCCAGCGGCATGTTGTAGAGGTACAGGCCCGAGCCGTACTTGGGCACGCCCTGCACGCTCATGAACAGCGCCCAGCGGAAGGCCCATGCGGAAGCCGCCAGCCCCAGGCCCAGCACCAGCGTGTAGCCGCGCCGGTCCAGGCGCCACTGGCCGCGCACCAAGGCGGCAATCACCGCCACCCCGAACAGGGCCGAGGCCAGCATGCCGCCGCGCCAGACCGGGAACAGGGTGGCCAGGCGCAGGGCCTCGCCAAACGACGGGTGCAGGCCGGCCGCGCCGGTGGCGGCCCAGCCCAGGGTGGCCAGCGCCAGCGCCGCGGCCAGCCACAGGCCGATGGCGCGCAGCAGCTGCAGTGCGGAGGCCCCCGGGCGCTGGGTGGCGGGCAGGAAGCGCTCGAGCACGAAGGCCACGCCCACGGCGGCCAGCCAGCCGGTCAGCGCCAGGTTGACGGGCACCCACAGCGTGTTCCACAGCGGGCGCGCGCGCACCACCATGACCTCGGCACCGGTGTAGGCGGTGATGCTGAGCGCCGACAGCACCAGGAGCGGTGCCAGCAGCCGCATCCAGGACAGGCGGCCCAGCCACCAGGCCGCGCACATGGCCAGCGCCAGCGCCACGAAGGCCGGCAGCAGCAGCGCGCCGATGCTCATCCACGACCAGGGCGTGAAGTACGCATAGAAGTGCCAGAAGCGAAACGGCTGGTGCAGGTCGGCCAGCAGCGACACCGGCGCGGCAATGGCGGTGACGGCCAGCACCAGCACGGCCGCGGGCAGCAGGCGGCGCAGGCGCGAGGCCGCATCGCCAAAGACGCAGGCCGACACCAGCAGCGCCGCGCCGGTGGCCACGCCCGCCAGAAAGAAATACTGCACGGCCCAGGGCAGCCAGGCCGCCTCGTAGTGCGGGGTGAGCAGTTCGATGATCTGCATGTGAATCTCTCCCTGGGGGTCAGTGGTCGGACACCAGGCGCACGCTGGCCTGGCCGGAGACGCCGTTGACGAATTCGTCGGGCAGGCCGATGTAGAACACGCGCGGCTCGGTCTTCATGCCGGGTTTGAGCACCTTGACGCCCTCCTCGTGCGCGGCCATGCGGCGGTTGATCTCGCTGCCCGGGTCGTTCAGGTCGCCAATCACGCGCGCGCCGCCCACGCAGCTCTCCACGCAGGCCGGCAGCAAGCCGACCTCCAGCCGGTGCTCGCAGAAGGTGCACTTGTCGGCGGTCTGGGTCTCATGGTTGATGAAGCGCGCGTCATACGGGCAGGCCTGCACGCAGTAGCCGCAGCCCACGCAGCGCTCGTTGTCCACCAGCACGATGCCGTCGGTACGCTGGAAGGTGGCCTGCACGGGGCAGACGGGCACGCAGGGCGGCTCCTCGCAGTGGTTGCACAGGCGCGGCAGGCTGACCATGGCCGGCATGCTGCCGTCGGGCTTGTCGATCTCGTACTGCAGCACCGTGGTGCGGAACTGCCCGATGGGCGGCTGGTTCTCCACCGAGCAGCTCACGGTGCAGGCCTGGCAGCCGATGCATTTGCGGATGTCCACCAGCATGCCAAAGCGCTTGCCCTCCATGCCGGGACGGCGCGGCGGCTGCGTGGTGCCGGGCAGGCTGACGGCCGCCGCCGGGCCGGCCGCAGCGGTGAGGCCAAAGGCCGTGGCCAGGCCGACCAGGTCTTGCAAGAAGGTGCGCTTGGCCTTTTGCACGGCGGGCGGGGCGCTGTGTGAAATGGTGGTGGGTTCCTGCATAGGGGTTTCCTCGATATTTATTTATCGCGTGATATTCATTATTCTCACGCGGCGCATTTGATTATTGACTCGGATCAAATAACCAAGTTATTCGATTCATTAATAAATCAAAAAAAAACTTTGTATATTAAAGTTTTAAAATTAAGCGCATATTAAATACAGCCAACTATCGAGCAACACGGGAAAAGCCGTCCCGGCCATGCGCCAAACTGCCGAGAGTCATGCGGCAGCCGCATGACCTGGCGAACGCCTCAGTCCATGGCCATCAGGCTGGCGTTGCCGCCCGCGGCCGTGGTGTTGATGCTGGTGGCGCGCTCGCGCACGAGGCGCAGCAGGGCGGCTGGGGCCTGCCCCGGTTCGCGCAGCGCCGCCAGGGCCAGCAGAGCGCCTGGGCGGGCGGCCAGCGTCTGCTGCAGCGCCAGCGCGGCGCTGGCGTCGCCGCCGTGCAGCACGGCATCGAACGACTCCCGCTCCCAGTCCTGCGTGAGGGCGATGCGCTCGCGCACCGGGCCAGGCAGGCCGCTGGCGAGCGCTTGCGCCGAGCTGGGCCACAGCGCCTGGCTGCCGGCGGCCAGCACGGTGGCCAGCTGCAGCAGGCGGCCGTCGTCGTCTTCGGCCAGGCACAGCACGCGCTCGCGCGGCAGCAGGTGGTAGAGGTTCTTCTCGCCCGTCGGCCCGGGCAGCTCGGCGCCCAGGCCGGCGCAGCTGGCCTGCTCCAGCGCCGCGCAGGCCGCGTGCAGGGCCGGGCGGTGCTGCGCCTGCGCCCAGGCGCGCAGGGCGTCCAGCGGGGCCAGCCGCTGCGCCCGGTGCTCATCAGGCAGCAACCCGGCGGCCGAGGCGGGCAGGGCGTCGCGCGCCGCTTCGGCCGGGTGACGCGCGAGCAGGCGCAGCAGATACAGGGGCCCGCCCGCCTTGGGGCCCGTGCCCGACAGGCCCTCGCCGCCAAAGGGCTGCACGCCCACCACGGCGCCGACCATGTTGCGGTTCACGTACAGGTTGCCCGCCCGCGCCTGCGCGGCCACCTGCGCCACCCGCTCGTCGATGCGCGTGTGCACGCCCTGCGTCAGGCCGTAGCCCGTGGCGCCGATCTTCGCGAGCAGGTCGTCCAGCCGCTCGCGGGCGTAGCGCACCACGTGCAGCACCGGCCCGAAGACCTCGCCGCCCAGTTCGTCCACGCTCGCCAGCTCGATCAGCGTGGGCGCGACGAAGGTGCCCACGGCGGCGCCGTCCAGGGGCGCCTGGAAGAGGGCGTGCCCTTCGGCACGGCGCCGGGCGATGTAGTCCCGCAGGGACTGCCGCGCCGCGGCGTCGATGACCGGGCCCACGTCGGTCGCCAGCAGGGCCGGATCGCCCGTGCGCAGCTCCAGCATGGCGCCGCGCAGCATGGCCAGCAGGCGCGTGGCGCAGTCCTCCTGCACGCACAGCACGCGCAGGGCCGAGCAGCGCTGGCCGGCACTGTCGAAGGCCGAGGCGAGCACGTCGGCCACGGCCTGCTCGGTCAGCGCCGAGGAGTCCACCACCAGGGCGTTTTGCCCGCCCGTCTCCGCGACCAGCACGACGGGCTGGCCCGCCGGGCCCAGGCGCTCCGCCAGCGTCTGTTGCAGCAGGCGTGCGACCTCGGTCGAGCCGGTGAACAGTACGCCCATGACGCGCGCATCGGCCACCAGCTGCGCGCCCACGGTTTCGCCCCGGCCGGGCAGCAGCTGCACGGCGCCTTGCGGCACGCCCGCACGGTGCAGCAGCCGCACGGCCTGCCAGGCCACCAGGGGCGTCTGCTCGGCCGGCTTGGCCAGCACCACGTTGCCAGCCGCCAGCGCCGCCGCCACCTGACCCAGGAAGATGGCCAGCGGAAAGTTCCACGGGCTGATGCAGGCCACCAGCCCGAGGGGCGTGTGCGTGGCGTTGTCGAACTGCGCCTGCACCTGCGCGGCGTAGTAGCGCAGGAAGTCCACCGCCTCGCGCACCTCGGCCACGGCGTTGGCGCAGGTCTTGCCGGCCTCGCGCACCAGCAGCGGCAGAAAGGACGAGACCCTCTCCGCCTCCAGCAGATCGGCCGCGCGGCGCAGCAGCTGGGCGCGCTGCGCCGGCGGCGTGGCCGACCAGGCGGGCAGCGCCTGCTGCGCCGCGGTCAGCGCCGCATCGACCGCGCCGGCGTTCGCTTCGCGCACCTGGCCGACCACGTCCGCCGGGTCGGCGGGGTTGCACACAGGGGCCGCGGTGCTGCCCTCTGAAAAGAGAGCAGAGGGTCGTTTCAGGGCAAGGGTTTGAGCGGTGTTTGGCTCTGCATCGCCCAGGCCGCCGGCCACCAGCGGTCCGGCAAAAAAGGGCTCGGCCCGGCTGGCCGCCAGAGCCCGGCCCACGCTGGCGAGCACTGGCTCGGCCGCCAGGTCCAGCCCGTGCGCATTCGTGCGCGCCGCGCCGTAGAGCGCCACGGGCAGGGGAATGCGCGGATGCGGCAGGCCCGGCGTGCCCGTGCGAGCGGCCTGCGCATGGACGGCCGCGACCGGGTCCTCGACCAGGGTCTCGGGCGCCACCGCGGTGTCGGCCACGCGGTGCACGAAGGAGGTGTTGGCGCCGTTCTCCAGCAGCCGGCGCACCAGGTAGGCCAGCAGCGTCTCATGCGTGCCTACCGGGGCGTAGATGCGGCAGGGCCGCTCGGCCACCACCTGTGCATACAGCGGCTCGCCCATGCCGTGCAGGCACTGGAACTCGTACTGCCCCGGCCACCAGTGCGCCGGCCCGGCCATTTCCCAGACGGCAGCCACCGTGTGGGCGTTGTGCGTGGCGAACTGGGGATAGATGGCGTCGGGCGCGGCCAGCAGCCGCCGGGCGCAGGCGAGGTAGGACACATCGGTGTGCGCCTTGCGCGTGTACACGGGGTAGTCCTGCAGCCCGTCCACCTGGGCGCGCTTGATCTCGCTGTCCCAGTAGGCGCCCTTGACCAGGCGCACCATCAGCCGGTGGCCGCTGGCGCGTGCCAGCGCGACGAGGTGGTCGATGACGAAGGGGCAGCGCTTCTGGTAGGCCTGCACGACGAAGCCCAGGCCGTCGAAGCCGGCAAGCGAGGGCTCATGGCACAGCCGCTCCAGCAGGTCCAGTGACAGCTCCAGCCGGTCGGCCTCTTCGGCGTCGATGTTCAGGCCGATGCCGTAGCGCCGCGCCAGCTGCGCCAGCTGCAGCAGGCGCGGGTACAGCTCGTCCATGACGCGCTGCCACTGCGCCCGGGCGTAGCGCGGATGCAGCGCGCTCAGCTTGATCGAGATGCCGGGGCCGTCCAGCACGCCGCGCCCGGCGCCGGCCCGGCCGATGGCGTCCATGGAATCGATATAGGCCTGCAGGTAGCGCGCCGCGTCGCCGGCGGTGAGGGCGGCCTCGCCCAGCATGTCGTAGGAATGGCGAAAGCCGCGCGCCTGCAGGTGCATGGCGCGCTCGAGCGCCTGGGCGATGGTCTCGCCCATGACGAACTGCTCGCCCATCAGGCGCATGGCCACGTCCACCCCCTTGCGGATGAGCGGCTCGCCGCCGCGCGCGGTGAGCCGGCGCAGCGCGTCTTTGAGGCCGGTTTCGCTGTGCGTGGCCACCAGCCGGCCGGTGACGACCAGCCCCCAGGTGGCGGCGTTGACGAAGAGCGAGGGGCTGCGGCCCAGGTGGGCCGCCCAGTCGCCCGCGCCCACCTTGTCGCGGATCAGCGCGTCGCGCGTGGCCGCGTCCGGGATGCGCAGGAGCGCCTCGGCCAGGCACATCAGGGCCACGCCTTCCTGCGAAGACAGGGCGAACTGCTGCAGCAGCGCCTGCACCAGCCCGGCGCGGCCGTTGGCCGCCGGCTGCGCGCGCAGGCCGTGCACCAGCCGCAGCGCCCGCTCGTGGACGGCCTGGCGCTGCCCGGGCGGCGCCTCGGCCGCAGCCAGCAGCGGCGCCAGCGCCTCGGGCTCGGGGATGCGGCACGCGGCCGTGATGGCCTGGCGCAGCGGGTCGGTGTCGGGGGCGCGGGGGGTGAGGGCGGCGTGCGGCATGGCACCATGATCCGGCAAGCGCCGCGCGCTGTGAAGCCCCCGGCGCCGGGCTTTCTGCCGCGCCGGCGCCCGGGCGTCCAAGCCTGGGCTCTGGGACAATCCGCGCCATGACTGCCCACCTGGAAGAAACCGCATCCCCACCCGCCGTCCCGGCCGCCCCGCCTGCCCGCGAGCTGCCGGCCGGCTGGCTCGAAGTCACCTCCATGGACCTGGACGCCCAGGGCGTGGCGCGCCGCCCGGACGGCAAGGTGGTGTTCATCGACGGCGCCCTGCCCACCGAACTGGTCAGCGCCCGGGCCGGGCGCAGCAAGAACAACTGGGAGCAGGCCAGCCTGACCGAGATCCACCGCGAGTCCAGTCAGCGCGTGCAGCCCCTGTGCCCGCACTTCGGCCTGCACACGGGGGCCTGCGGCGGCTGCAAGATGCAGCACCTGCATGTGGGCGCCCAGGTGGCGACCAAGCAGCGCGTGCTCGAAGACAACCTGTGGCACCTGGCCAAGGTGCGCCCCGAAGGCATCCTGCGGCCCATCGAAGGCCCGGCCTGGGGCTACCGCTGGCGCGCCCGCCTGTCGGTGCGCCACGTGGTGAGAAAGGGCACGGTGCTGGTGGGCTTCCACGAGAGGAAGAGCCGCTACATCGCCGACATGCAGACCTGCAAGATCCTGCCGCCGCACGTGGACGCGATGCTGATGCCGCTGCGCGCGCTGATCGCCTCGATGGACGCGCGGGACACCTGCCCGCAGATCGAGGTGGCCTGCGGCGACCAAGTCACGGCGCTGGTGCTGCGCCACCTGCAGCCGCTGTCGGACGCCGACCTGGCGCGCCTGCGCGACTTCGCCGCCGCGCACGGCGTGCAGTGGTGGCTGCAGCCCAAGGGGCCGGACACGGTGCACCTGCTGGACCCCGAGGACGCCCGGCCGCTGGCCTACGCCCTGCCGGAGTTCGGCATCACCATGCCATTTCGGCCGACCGACTTCACCCAGGTCAACCCACACATCAACCGCGTGATGGTGGCGCGCGCCCTGCGCCTGCTGGACGTGCGCCGCCACGAGCGGGTGATCGACTGGTTCTGCGGCCTGGGCAACTTCACCCTGCCGCTGGCCACCCGGGCGGGCGAGGTGCTGGGCATCGAGGGCAGCACGGCGCTGGTGGCGCGCGCGCAGGACAATTTCGAGAAAAATCAGGCCTCACGCGTTGATGGGCAACGGTTGTGTGCTACGCATTTCGTTGCGCGCAACCTGTTCGAGATGTCGCCCGCGCAGCTGATGGCCGATGGCGTGGCCGACAAGTGGCTGGTCGATCCGCCGCGCGAAGGCGCGTTCGCCCTGGCCAAGGCGCTGGCCGACATCCACCAGGCGCGCCTGGGCGCGCCCGAGGCGCCGCCCCTGCCGCCCGCCAGCAGCCACTGGACGCCGCCCGCGCGCATCGTCTATGTCAGCTGCAACCCCGCCACGCTGGCGCGCGACGCCGGCCTGCTGGTGCATCAGGCGGGTTACCGCTGCACGGCGGCGGGCGTGGTCAACATGTTCCCGCACACCGCGCACGTCGAGAGCATGGCGGTGTTCGAATGGGCGGGGCCGGCGCCCGCAGCCGCATCAGCCGCCTCAGCCGCGCCTGTCGCGTAAGTCACGCGCCTCGGGCTCGACCTCGTCGCGCGCCGCCCGCCTGGCCTTGGCCGGCTCGGCTGGCTTTTCCAGCTGCGTGAGCACCGAGGGCGCGCCTTCGAGCTTGTTCTCGCGCATGTACTGGTCCATGTCCTTCCAGCCCGCGAAGACCTGGGCCTTGGGGGCCTTGGGATTCAGGGTGAAACAGTCTTCAAGCCCGCGCAGCGCATGGCGGCAGGCGCCGCCGATGGCCTTGGCCTCGGCGTCGCGCTGCTGGGCGCGCGCGTCCGGGCCCAGGCCGGGGATGTCGCAAGCCGCCAGCGGCGCCACCAGGGCGGCCAGCAGGGCCGCGCGCGCCACGGGGTGACGCAGGAGGGCGCGAAGAGGGCGGGGCGCGGGGAAGGTTGGCGGGTGCTGCGTCATGGTTCCCACCTTATCGGCAAGAGCGCGGGCGAATTGAATCGACCCAGAAAAAAGGCCCTGCGCGGGGGCAGGGCCTGGGGCATGGTCAGCAGGGGCAGGGCGCTCAGTCGCGCTCGCCGCCCATGATGCCCAGCAGGGCCAGCAGGCTCTGGAACACGTTGAACAGGTCCAGGTACAGGGCCAGCGTGGCGCTGATGTAGTTGGTCTCGCCGCCGTCGAGGATGCGCTTGATGTCATACAGCATGAAGGCGCTGAAGATGGCGATGGCCGCCACCGAAATCGCCATCATGCCGGCCGAGGAGCCGACGAAGACGTTGATGATGGCGCCCACCATCAGCACCATTGCGCCGACGAACAGCCACTTGCCCATGCCCGACAGGTCGCGCTTGATGACGGTGGCCAGGCTGGCCATCACGAAGAACACGCCCGCCGTGCCGGCGAAGGCCGTCATGATCAGCTCGGCGCCGTTGGAGAAGCCCAGGATGGCACCGATCAGGCGCGACAGCATCAGCCCCATGAAGAAGGTGAACCCCAGCAGCACCGGAACGCCGGCGGCCGAGTGCTTGGTTTTCTCGATGGCATACATGAAGCCGAAGGCCCCGCCCAGGAACACGATCAGGCCCAGGCCCCCGGTAAGCGCGGCGGTGATGCCGGTGGCCACGCCCAGCCAGGCGCCGGCCACCGTGGGCAGCAGGCTCAGGGCCAGCAGCCAGTAGGTGTTGCGCAGCACGCGGTGGCGCTGCTCCTGCGACAGGCCGTAGCTGGCGGCGCTGCCGAAACGGGTGATGCCATTGTTCATGGTGATGTCTCTCCTGCGGTTCGATCAGGGCCTGCACGGTGCAGGCCAGCGGATTCTAGGTGGGGGTGCGGCGCGGCCTTTGCAATACCCGCCCCCCATCCCGTACTTTATGGGTGCCATTGTTTCACCCTGCGCGGGGCAGTGTGGCGGCGGGCACTGGCTATGCTCGGCCGTTGACCGTTATTCCCCAATAGCAGGAGCTGCCATGAAAACCCGCCACACGCTCGAACTTGCCGATATCAAGCAGATTGCCGCCGCCGCCGAGGCCGAGGCGCTGAAGAACCAGTGGGCCGTCACCGTCGCCATCGTCGATGAGGGCGGGCACCTGCTGTCGCTCACGCGTCTGGATGGCGCCGCGCCCCTGTCGGCGCACGTGGCCACCGCCAAGGCGCACGCCGCCGCGCTGGGTCGGCGCGAGACCAAGGGCTTCGAGGACATGATCAACGGCGGCCGCACGGCGTTCGTGACGGCGCCCGCCATCGAGGGCATGCTCGAAGGCGGCGTGCCCATCATGAAGGACGGCCACTGCCTGGGCGCCGTGGGCGTGAGCGGCGTGAAAGCCAGCGAGGACGCCCAGGTCGCCCGCGCCGGCATTGCCGCCCTCGGCCTGTAAGCGGCAGGTTTTGGCCCAACGAAAAACCGGCCTGCGCAGGCCGGTTTTTCGTGGCTGGCGCGCCGCGCGGGTCAGCGGCCCGGGTCCGTGACGAAGCCGATCTTGCGCACGCCGGCCCTTTGGGCCGCCGCCATGGCCTGGGCCACGCGCTCGTAGCGCACGTCCTTGTCGCCGCGGATGTGCAGGTCCGGCTGCGGGTTCTTGGCCGCCTCGGTGCGCAGGCGCGCCTCGAGTTCGGCGTCGTCCACGGTGCTCTCGTTCCAGTGGTAGGTGCCGTCGGCCGTCACCGACAGGCGGATGGTCTCGGGCTTGATGACCTCCTCCTGGTTGGCCGCGCGCGGCAGGTCCACCGGCACGGCGTGCTTCATCACCGGCACGGTGATGATGAAGATGATCAGCAGCACCAGCATGACGTCCACCAGGGGCGTCATGTTGATCTCGTTCATCACCTCGTCGGCTTCGTCCTGGGTACCGAAGGCCATGGCGCTCAGCCTTTCTTCATGGGCACGACGCGGGCGGCGCTGCCCCCTTCGCTGGCACGCACGCGCGCGCCGGTGACGAAGTAGGCGTGCAGGTCGTGGGCGAAGCTGTTGAGGCCGCTCAGGATGTGCTTGTTGCCACGCACCAGGGCGTTGTAGCCCAGCACCGCGGGGATGGCCACGGCCAGGCCCAGGGCGGTCATGATCAGCGCCTCGCCGATCGGCCCGGCCACCTTGTCGATGGTGGACTGGCCGGAGCTGCCGATGGCCAGCAGCGCGTGGTAGATGCCCCAGACGGTGCCGAACAGGCCGATGAAGGGGGCGGTGGAGCCGACCGAGGCGAGGATGGCCAGGCCCGACTGCAGCCGCGCGGTGAACTCGTCGATGCTGTTGCGCAGGCTGCGCGTGACCCAGTCGCTCACGTCCAGATGGTCGTGCAGCTGGGCCTGGCTGTTGCGGTGGTGGGCCGTGGCCTCGCGCCCCTCGATCGCCAGGTGGCGAAACGGGTTGGCGGGGCTGGCGTCGAGCTTGCCCAGGCCGGCGGCGAAGTCCTCGCTGTGCCAGAAATCATGCGTCTCGCGCGCTAGGCGCTTGAATTTCACGATGTCCAGCGCCTTGATGGCGATGACGATCCACGATGCCAGCGACATGGCCAGCAGCAGCACGGCGGTGGCGCGGGTGACGAAGTCGCCCTGGATCCAGACGTTGGCGATGCCGAATTGCGATTGCATGAAAGGGGCTCCTGCGCGGGTGGGCTTATTGTTTCAGGACGAAATTGATGGGCTGCACGTACCACATGGCCTCAGGTACGCCGCCCCGGGTGCCGGGCACGAAACGCCAGCGCTGGACGGTCTCCAGCGCCTGGCGGTCCAGGCGTTCGAAGCCGCTCGACTTCTTGATCTCTATCTTCTGCGGGCGCCCGTCGGTGCCGATCAGGATGGACAGCTGCACCACGCCCTGCTCGCCCAACCGGCGGCTGACGGCCGGGTAGGCGGGCGCAGGGTTGTTCAGGTGGCTGGCGCTGCTCGAAGGCTGGACCACGGCCGGCGGCGCGGGCGGGGCCGGCGGCGCCGGGGGAGCCTGCGGCGCCACCGGCGCGTCCAGGGGCGGCGCCGGCGGCTGGGGTTCGGTGGCGCCCACGGGCGCGGCCGGGGCGGGCTCGGGGTGCGGCACGGCCAGCGGCATGGGCGCGGGCTGGGGTTTGGGCGGCGCCGGCTTCGGGGGCGCCGGCTTGGGTGGAGGCGGGCGCGGCGTGGGTGGTGCCGGTGCTGGCGGCGGCGGCTTGGGTGCGACGACCGGAGCGGGGGGCGCCGGCGGCGGGGGCGGCGTGAGGAACTCGCTCAGCACCGTCACCGGCACGATGGCCTGGGGTGGCTCCTGGCGCGCCAGCCCCGACTGCAGTGCCCACAGCGCCGCCGCGTGCAGGGCCAGCACCGAGCCCGCGATCGCGGCGTTGCGGCCGAGCAGGCCCGGCGTGGCGCCGTGTCGGTCAGGAGGGGGCATAAAAACGAGAGCTGCAAACCCTTGCGGGGCAAGGGTTTGAAAGGTGAAATGCGGGTGAGCGCAAGGGGGCTATTATCTGCGCAGGACCCACCAGGCCGAGCACAGCACGAGGATCAGGCTGCCGCCAAGGGCTGCGAGAGGTGGCATGTCTGGCTCGGGTGAAGGGTGGCGCCGAGCTGGCCGGGCAGCGCAGCGGCTTCGTTGCGCAATGCGGCGACCGGGCGGGACGCGCAGCACTGCGCCACGACGTCGCGGGCGCAGTCCTCGCAGCGGCCGCACTGGGTGGCGACGCCCAGTTCAAACTGGATCTCATCGAAATTCATTCCGGCCCGCGCATGGCGTGCAATCTCGCGGTCGGACACACGGCGGCAAACACAGACGATCATGGCGGACGGGCAGCAGTGGCTGGCAACGGTGGATGATGGAAAAAATTATAAATGAGAATCCGTCGCATTAAGTTTCATCGACCCTGCTGCCGTGTCGACCAAAAACCGCAGGCAAAAAAAAGCCGGCCTCCGGGGCCGGCAGTGCTGCGCGGGGCGCGGCTTACTTGACGTGCTTGCCGATCAGGCCGGCCATCTCGAACATCGAGACCTGCGCCTTGCCGAAGACTTCCTTGAGCTTGGCGTCGGCGTTGATCATGCGCTTGTTCTTCTCGTCCTGCAGCTTGTGCTCCTTGATGTAGACCCACAGCTTGCTGATGATCTCGGTGCGCGGCAGCGGCTCGGAGCCGACCACGGCAGCCAGGGCGGGGCTGAGCGTCAGAGGCTTCATGAAGGCCGCGTTGGGGGTGCGCTTCTTCGCGGCGGGGGCCGCGGCTTCGCTCTTTGCGGGGGCTTTCTTTGCAGTTGCCATGTTTGCTGGTCCTTGTGGTGCGTGGATGAGAACACCAGCGAACGCCGGGTCTGCTCCACTGGTAGCGGCGATGCTAATGGGAAAAAAACGCGCCACCAAGGTCAAACGCGTTTTTTGCATCCCCAGAGGGCAGCAGGTGTGGCGCGGGCGACAATGCGCGCCCGTTTCCGAGAAAGGTCTCCCCATGGCGCACCCTGGCCAGCCCGCCTCTCCTGCTCCCCTGCCTCCTGCCACCTGCGACCTGTGCGACGCCCACAAGGAGGGCGACAGCGGCGCTTTTCGCGTGCTGCCCCCGGTCTTTCAGAGCTTTGGCGGCGTGCTCGCCTTCTGCGGCATGGTGACCACCGTGAAGTGCTTCGAGGACAACTCGCTCGTCAAGGCCGCGGTGGACTCGCCCGGCCAGGGCCGGGTGCTGGTGGTGGACGGCGGCGGCTCACTGCGCCGGGCCCTGGTGGGCGGCAACCTGGCGGCCAGCGCCGCGCGCAACGGCTGGGCGGGCATCGTCGTCAACGGCTGTGTGCGCGATGCCGCCGAGCTGGCCGCCACGCCGGTGGGCATCCGGGCGCTGGCGCTGATGCCGCTGCCCACCGAAAAGCGTGGTGAGGGCCAGGCCGGTGTGGCCGTGCTGATCCAGGGTGTGCCCGTGCGCCCGGGCGACTGGCTGTGCGCCGACGCCGACGGCATCGTGGTGGCCGACCGTCCCCTGGCCTGAGCCAGGCCTACCGCGCCGCCCGCCGCGCCGTGCCTGCGGGCAGGGTGGCCAGCAGCACGCTGGCCAGGGCGATGGCAAAAGCCAGTGCCTGCAGGGCGCTGAGGCGTTCGCCCAGCGCCAGCACGCCGACCAGGGCGGCGCTGACGGGCAGCAGCACGGTGAACACGCCGGCCTGCGCGGCCGGCACGGCCTTCAGGCCGGTCATCCAGAGCCAGACGCTCCACATGCAGGCGGTCAGGGCATAGAACACCAGCAGCAGCCAGGTGCCCGGCGGCACCGCCGAAAAATCATGCTGCAGCGCCAGCCACACGCCCGCCGGCGTCGCCAGCGCCAGCCCCCACAGGTTGATCAGCGCGGTGATGCGGCGCGGACCGAGCGTGCCCGTGAGCTTCTTGCCGATGACCGAATACGCGCCCTCGCAGACCGAGGCCGCCAGCAGCAACAGGTAGCCCAGCCACTGCGAGTCCAGGGCGTTTTGCGGCCCCAGCCCTTGACTGGCAACGGCTTCATGCTCTGGTTGCGATAGCGCAAACAGGGCGATGCCCAGCACTGCGCAGGCCACCGCCGCCCAGGTGCGCGGCGCCACGCGCTCGCCCAGGAACAGCCAGCTCATGAGGGCCACGCAGGCCGGGATGGACGCCATCAGCACGCCGGCCGAGGTGGCGCTGGTCAGGCTCACGCCGTAGATCATGAAGACGGTGAACAGGAAGTTGCCCAGCAGCGCATGCAGGAACAGCAGGGCGCGCGTTTGCCGTGTCAGCGCCGGCTCGTCCGGCGGTCGGCGCAGCCAGCCCAGCATGGCCAGCGCGCCGATGGCAAAGCGCAGCCAGGCCAGCAGCAGCACCGGAAAGGCCGCGGCCAGCGGCTTGGACAGGGCGACGTAGCTGCCCACGAGCGACATGCTCGCGGCCAGGAACAGATAGGCGAGGGGGCGGCTGGGGCTGGACACCGGGGCGGGAAGGAGAAGAAGGCGGAGCGGAATGCGCGCGCAGCGCATCATGCCTGCGCGGCGCCTGGCCTGCAGGCCTGCGGCAGGGCGCCCTACACCAGGCAATTTCCCGCATTGTGGTGATGTGTTTGCACTTGGTGCAAAAAACCGCGTGTTGCATTGCCGCAATTTTTCTCATTACAAGAAAAGTTTTTTCTCATCGAGAAATTGCTATGGCAAGTCATTGAAATTGAATGAAAAAATTCTTGTCTTGTATAAGACATAAGAGGTTGCGCAAGTCTTATAGAAGACTTAAAGTTGTCTCCAACGGCAGACGTCTTGCCGGTCCAATCATCCAACCCTCCCTGGAGAGCTTCATGCCCGAATCCCTGAACGCCCAACTGAGCCGTGAACAACAGATCGCCGCCCTTGAAAAGGACTGGGCGCAGAACCCGCGCTGGAAGGGCGTCAAGCGCGGCTACAGCGCCGCCGACGTGGTGCGCCTGCGCGGCAGCCTGCAGCCCGAGCACACGTTGGCCCGGCGCGGCGCCGAGAAGCTGTGGGACAAGATCAACGGCGGCGCCAAGAAGGGCTACGTGAACGCCTTCGGCGCCATCAGCGCCGGCCAGGCCATGCAGCAGGCCAAGGCCGGCCTGGAGGCGGTGTACCTGTCGGGCTGGCAGGTGGCGGCCGACGGCAACACCTCCGAGACCATGTACCCCGACCAGTCGCTGTATGCGTATGACTCGGTGCCGACCATGGTGCGCCGCATCAACAACACCTTCAAGCGTGCCGACGAGATCCAGTGGAGCCGCGGCGTGAACCCCGGCGACGCCGAGTTCATCGACTACTTCCTGCCCATCGTGGCCGACGCGGAAGCCGGCTTCGGCGGCGTGCTGAACGCCTTCGAGCTGATGAAGAACATGATCGCCGCAGGCGCTGCCGGCGTGCACTTCGAGGACCAGCTGGCCGCCGTCAAGAAGTGCGGCCACATGGGCGGCAAGGTGCTGGTGCCCACGCAAGAAGCCTGCGAGAAGCTGATCTCGGCGCGCTTTGCCGCTGACGTCATGGGCGTGCCTACCATCGTGCTGGCGCGTACCGACGCCGAGGCCGCCAACCTGATCACCAGCGACCACGACGCCAACGACAAGCCCTTCCTGACGGGCGAGCG
>NZ_DAMCAM010000058.1:0-18862 GCF_032059615.1 Melaminivora sp.
CCGAGGGGTAGCGGCGCGACACGCCCAGCCACGGGTCGTCGCCCATTTGCTTGAGACCCAGCGAGACGCGGTTTTTCTCGGTGTCGAACTTGAGGATCTTGGCCGTGATCTCCTGGCCGGCATGCACCACCTCGGAGGGGTGGCGCACGCGGCGCCAGGCCATGTCGGTGATGTGCAGCAGGCCGTCGATGCCGCCCAGGTCCACGAAGGCACCGTATTCGGTGATGTTCTTGACCACGCCCTGGACGATGGCGCCTTCCTTGAGCGTCTCCATCAGCTTGGCGCGCTCTTCGCCCATCGAGGCCTCGACCACGGCGCGGCGCGACAGTACCACGTTGTTGCGCTTGCGGTCGAGCTTGATGACCTTGAATTCCAGGGTCTTGTTCTCGTAGGGGGTCAGGTCCTTGACCGGGCGGGTGTCGATCAGCGAGCCGGGCAGGAAGGCGCGGATGCCGTTGACCAGCACGGTGAGGCCGCCCTTGACGCGGCCGGACGTGGTGCCGGTGACGAAGTCGCCGGACTCGAGCGCCTGCTCCAGCGCCAGCCAGGAGGCCAGGCGCTTGGCGGTGTCACGCGACAGGATGGTGTCGCCATAGCCGTTCTCGATCGAGCCGATTGCGACCGACACGAAGTCGCCTTCCTGGACTTCGATCTCGCCCTGGTCGTTCTTGAATTCGTCGATCGGCACATAGGCTTCGGACTTCAGGCCGGCATTCACGACCACGAAGTTGTGCTCGACACGCACGACCTCGGCGGTGATGACCTCGCCAGGGCGCATTTCCGTGCGTTGCAGCGATTCTTCGAACAGGGCGGCAAAAGATTCAGACATGGGGTTCCTTGTCCGCAGGCGGGTTTCCAGGGGCACTATTGCCACTGTTTCTATGACGGCTTGCGGGGGTGATGCGGCGTCGCGCCGCGGGGGTTGGGGTTGGAAAATCCGCCAAGGCCGGTGCGCAGGGAAAGCGCGATGGGAGCCTTGCGGGTCGCAAAAAAGCCAGCTGCCGGGCGGAACCGCTCAGAACGGCTGGCGTGCCTGCCACCAGTCAATCACCTGATCCACGGCCTCGTCGATCGTGCAGGAGGAGTTGTCAAGCATCAGGGCGTCTTCCGCGGGCTTCAGGGGCGAGGCGCTGCGGCTCGCATCGCGCGCGTCGCGCGCCTGAAGGTCCGAAAGAAGGTCGGCAATTGTACTGAAAATGCCTTTGTCCATCAACTGTTTATGCCGCCTTTCGGCGCGCACCGCAGCGCTTGCCGTGAGGAAGACCTTCATCGGCGCTTCGGGGAAGATCGCGGTGCCCATGTCGCGTCCGTCCGCCACCAGGCCGGGCAGACGACGAAAGCCCTGCTGCAGCGCCACCAGCGCCGCGCGCACCTGGGGCAGGGCGGAGACGCGCGAGGCGGCCATGCCCGCCTCTTCGGTGCGGATGGCATCGCTGACGTCGTCCCCGTCCAGCCACACGCGGCCGTCCTGGAAGCGCAGCGGCAGGGCGGCAGCCAGCGCGGCGATGCGCGGCTCCTCCTCGGGCCCGATGGTGATGCCCGCGCGCGTGGCCGCCAGCGCCGTGGTGCGGTAGAGCGCGCCCGAGTCCAGGAAGTGATAGCCCAGGCGCTGCGCCACGGCGGCTGCCACCGTGCCCTTGCCCGAGGCGGTGGGTCCGTCGACGCAGAGCACCGGGATGGCCCCGGGCCGCGCCCGGGCGACGGCAAAAAGGGCCTCGAAGTAGTCGGGGAAGGTCTTGGCGACGCAGCGCGGATCTTCGATGCGCACCGGCAGGCCGGCGGGGTTGAAGGCCGCCAGCGAGAAGCACATGGCGACGCGGTGGTCGTCATAGGTGTGGATGCTGGCCGCGCGCCAGTCGGCCGCATCGGGCAGGGGGTGGACGCGCAGCCAGTCCGGCCCCTCCTCGACGCTGGCGCCGAGCTTGCGCAGCTCGCAAGCCATGGCGGCGATGCGGTCGGTCTCCTTGACGCGCCAGCTGGCGATGTTGCGCAGGGTGCTGGGGCCGTCGGCGTACAGCGCCATCACCGCCAGCGTCATGGCTGCGTCGGGGATGTGGTTGCAGTCCAGGTCGATGGCCTTGAGCGGCCAGGCGCCGCGCTCGACCTGCAGCCACTGCGGGCCGCCTTGCACGCGCGCGCCCATGGCCTGCGCGGCCTCGATGAAGCGGATGTCGCCCTGGATCGAGTCCAGCCCCACGCCCAGGATTTTCAAGGGGTTTGTGCCCCCAGCCGGCGCCGCCAGGGCGCCCAGTGCTATGAAATAGCTGGCGGACGAGGCATCGGCCTCGACGTGGATGCTGCCGGGCGAGACGTAGCGGCTCCCCGCAGGGATGGTGAAGCGCTGCCAGCCGTCGTGCTGCACTTGGATGCCAAAGCGGGCCAGCAGCTCCAGCGTGATGTGGATGTAGGGCCGGGAGATCAGCTCGCCCACCACCTCGATGGTGATGGCCTGCTGGCCGGCCGCCAGCGGCAGCGCCATGAGCAGGGCGGTCAGGAACTGGCTGGAGACGTCCCCGCGTACGCGGATGGGCTCGCGCAGCTGCAGCGGCGGCAGGCCGGCGCCATGGGCGATGCGCAGCGGGGGAAAGCCCTCGTTGCCCAGGTAGTCGATGCGGCAGCCGAGCTGGCGCAGGGCGTCGACCAGGTCGCCGATGGGCCGCTCGTGCATGCGCGCGATGCCCGAGAGCTCGAACTGCCCGCCCAGCAGCGCCAGCGCGGCCGTCAGGGGCCGCATGGCCGTGCCGGCGTTGCCCAGGAACAGTTTCGCCGGTGAGTGCGGCGCCCGCCCGCCCAGGCCGGTGATGCGCACCGTGTCGCCGGCAGACTCCTCCACGCCGCAGCCGATCGCGCGCAGCGCATCGAGCATGACGCGCGTGTCGTCGGACGCCAGCAGGTCGCGCACTTCGGTCGTGCCCTCGCTCAGGGAGGCCAGCAGCAGCACCCGGTTGGAGATGCTCTTGGAGCCCGGCAGCTGCACGCTGCCCCCGGCGCTCGCGAGCGGGGGCAGGTCGAGAAAAGCGGTGGAAAACATCAGTCGTCCTTCAAAGAATCGGCGCCGCCCGGGCGCCACTGCGCGCGCTGCTCGCTGGCCTGGGCGATCAGCGCCAGCAGCGCGTCGCCCCCGTCCCCGGCCTGCAGGGCCGATTCCAGCTCCGACAGGGCCTGGCGAAAGTGCTGCGCCTGTGCCAGGACCTCGTCCCGGTTGGCGCGCAGCACGTCGCGCCACAGCTGCGGCTCGGCCGCGGCGATGCGCGTGAAGTCGCGAAAGCCCGGGCCGGCGACGGACAGCAGCGCCTGCGCGTGCGGCTGCGCGGCGATGCTGCCCATCATGGCAAAGGCAAGCAGGTGGGGCAGGTGGCTGACGGCGGCAAAGGCCGCGTCGTGTACCTCGGGCGCCATGCGCTGCACATGGCAGCCCAGCGCGGTCCAGAGCCCTTCGGCGCGCTGCAGCGCCGCCGTGTCGGTCTGCGCGGTGGGAGTAAGGATGACGCGGGCACCCTGGTAGAGCCGGGCGTCGGCGTGTTCCACGCCCGCCACCTCGCGCCCGGCAATTGGGTGGGCGGGCACGAAGCGGGTGCAAAGCCCCTGCAGCGCCTGCTGCGCCGCGTGGACCACGTCGCCCTTGGTCGAGCCCACATCCATGATGAGTGTCTGCGCCGTCACCGCCGGGCGGATGGCGGCCAGCGTCGCCCCGGTGGCCGCGACCGGCACGGCCAGCAGCACCAGGTCGGCGCCCTCGGCGGCCTCGCGCGCGCTGGCCGCCTCGGCGTCGATCACGCCCAGCTGCCGGGCCCGCGCGGTGGAGGCGGGCGAGGCACTGTAGCCCACCACGCGCTGCACCAGCCCAGCGCGCCGGCACGCCAGCGCGAACGAGCCGCCCATCAGGCCGCAGCCGATCAGCCCCAGTTGCCCGAACATGGCCGACCCGCCGCTCAGGCCGCCACCGGGTAGGTGCCCAGCACTTTGTAGAAGGCGCACAGCCCCTGCAGCTCGGCCAGCGCCGCCGCCACGTTGGCCTGGGCCGGGTGGCCCTCGATGTCGATGTAGAAGTAGTACTCCCACTGGCCGGTGCGCGCCGGGCGGGACTCGAAACGCGTCATGGAGACGCCGTGTTTTTTCAGCGGCATCAGCAGGTCGTGTACCGCGCCCGGGCGGTTGGGCACCGAGATGATCAGGCTGGTGCAATCCCGGCCCGAAGGCTCGGGTGTGGCCAGGGTGTGCGGCAGGCAGATGACGGCAAAGCGCGTGCGGTTGTAGGCGTCGTCCTGGATGGCGCGCGCCACCACGTGCAGGCCGTACTGCTGCGCTGCGCGCTCGCTGGAGATGGCGGCCCAGCCCGGGTGGGTGGCCGCCAGGCGTGCGCCTTCCGCGTTGCTCGACACCGGGCGGCGCTCGGCGTGCGGCAGGTGCTTGGCCAGCCAGGCGTGGCACTGGGCGAGCGCCTGCGGATGTGCCAGCACGGCCTCTATGCCCTCGGCCGAGGGGCTTTGGCGCAGCAGGTTGTGGCGCACCAGCAGACTGACCTCGCCCACCACGTGGCAGGGCGTGTGCAGGAACATGTCCAGCGAGCGGGTGACCACGCCTTCGTTGGAGTTTTCCACGCCCACCACGCCGTATTGCGCGCTGCCGGCCGCCGTGGCGTGGAAGACCTCGTCGAAGCTGTTGCAATACATCAGGTCGGCCGCGCCGCCGAAGTATTCGATGGCAGCCTGCTCGCAGAAGGTGCCTTCCGGGCCCAGCACGGCCACGCGCTGGGGGGATTCAAGCGCCAGACAGGCCGACATGATTTCGCGCCAGATGGCGGCCACGTGCGCGTCCCTGAGCGGGCCGGGGTTGGCGCCGGTGATCTTCTCGATGACCTGGGCGACCCGGTCGGGCCGGAAGAAGGGCGTGCCCTCGCGTTTCTTCAGCTCGCCCACCTGCTCGGCCACCTGGGCGCGCTGGTTGAGCAGGCTGAGCAGCTGCTGGTCGAGACTGTCGATCTGCACCCGCAGCTTGGCGAGGTCGGGAGAGGCAAGAGGGCTGGACATGGGCGGGGCAGGCAAAGAGACGCAGGTTCGCTGGCCCGCGCAGGATGTTTCTGGATGATGAGGGAGAGAGCGCTCGCGCCTCAGGCTTGGTGCCGCTCGAATTCTTGCATGTAGGCGAGCAGCGCCTCCACGCCTTCCATGGGCATGGCGTTGTAGAGGCTGGCACGCATGCCGCCCACGGACTTGTGGCCCTTGAGCTGCAGCAGCCCGCGCTCCTTGGCGCCCACCAGGAAGGCGTCGCTGCGCGACTCGTCGCGCAGCTGGAACGGGATGTTCATGCGCGAGCGGCAGTTGGGCGCCACCTTGTTCACGTAGAACTGCGACTGGTCGATGTAGTCGTACAGCCGCCCGGCTTTGGCAACGTTGCGCCGCTCGATGGCGGCGATGCCCGTGGTGTCGCCCTCGCGCTGGCGCAGCAGCCACTGGAAAGTGAGGCCCGCGATGTAGATGCCCCAGGTCGGCGGCGTGTTGAACATGGAGCGGTTCTCGGCCACCACGGCGTAGTCGAAGGCGCTGGGGCAGATGGGCAAGGCGTGGCCGAGCAGATCCTCGCGCACCACCACCAGCGTCAGGCCGGCAGGGCCCAGGTTCTTCTGCGCGCCGCCAAACGCCAGGCCTACGCGCGACCAGTCCACCGGGCGCGAGGCCACGTGCGAGGAGAAATCGATGACCAGCGGCGCGTCGCTGCCGAGCGCGCGCAGGTCGGGCAGCTCGTGGAACTCGACGCCGTGGATGGTCTCGTTGCTGCACAGGTGCACGTAGCTGGCGCCGCGGCTCAGGCGCCAGCTGTCCGGGTCGGGCAGGGTGGTGAAGCCGCTGTCCTCGCCCGAGGCGGCGGTATGCACCTCGGCGGCGTACTTGAGCGCCTCCTTGCGCGATTTGGCGCTCCAGGCGCCGGTGACGACGAAGTCCACCGTGGCCGCACGCGACAGGTTCAGCGGCACGATGGCGTTCTCGGCCAGGCCGCCGCCCTGCATGAACAGGATGCGAAACTGCGGCGGCACGGCCAACAGCTCGCGCAGGTCGCTCTCGGCCTGCTCGTAGATGGCGATGAACTCCTTGCCCCGGTGGCTCATTTCCATCACGCCCATGCCGCTGCCGTGCCAGTCCAGCATCTCGGCGGCAGCCTGGCGCAGCACTTCTTCAGGGATGGCGGCCGGGCCGGCGGAGAAGTTGTAAGGGCGGTTCATGTGGTTTTCAAGTGAAATATGGCTTTTGCCCTTGCCAGGCAACGGGGTACAGCTATTGTTTTTGAAGATTCCGGGGCTGCCGGTCACTCTTCGGCAGGCGCGTCCGGCGTGTCCGAGGCATCTGGCGCATCGGCCATCTGGGCGTCGTTCTCCACGATGCGCTGCACGCCGGACAGGCGCGCGCCATCGTCCAGGGCGATCAGCGTCACGCCCTGCGTGGCGCGGCCGAGTTCGCGGATCTCCGAGACCCGCGTGCGCACCAGCACCCCGGTATCGGTGATCAGCATGATCTCGTCGTCCGTGCGCACCAGCGTGGCGGCAACCACGCGGCCGTTGCGCTCGGACTGCTGGATGGCGATCATGCCCTTGGTGCCCCGGCCGTGGCGGGTGTGCTCGGTGATCGGCGTGCGCTTGCCGTAGCCGTTCTCGGTGGCGGTGAGCACGCTCTGCGATTCGTCCTCGGCCACCAGCATGGCAATCACGCTCTGGCCTTCGTCGAGGGTCATGCCCTTGACGCCCCGCGCGTTGCGGCCCATGGGACGCACGTCGTTTTCGTCAAAGCGCACGGCCTTGCCACCGTCGGAGAACAGCATCACGTCGTGCTGCCCGTCGGTCAGCGCAGCGCCGATGAGATAGTCGCCCTCGTCCAGCCCCACGGCGATGATGCCGACCTTGCGCGGGTTGGAGAACTCCGACAGCGCTGTCTTCTTCACCGTGCCCATGCTGGTGGCCATGAAGATGAAGTGGTCCTCGGGGAAGTTGCGCATGGCCCCGGTGAGCGGCAGCACCACGTTGATCTTCTCGCCGTCCTGCAGCGGGAACATGTTGACGATCGGCCGCCCGCGCGAGCCGCGCGAGCCCGCCGGCACCTCCCACACCTTCAGCCAGTACAGGCGCCCGCGGTTGGAGAAGCACAGGATCCAGTCGTGCGTGTTGGCGATGAAGAGCTGGTCGACCCAGTCGTCTTCCTTGGTCTGCGTGGCCTGCTTGCCGCGCCCGCCGCGCCGCTGCGCCCGGTATTCGGACAGGGGCTGGCTCTTGATGTAGCCGGTGTGGCTGAGTGTCACCACCATGTCGGTGGGCGTGATCAGGTCTTCGGTGGAGAGATCCTGCGCGCTGTGCTCGATGGTGCTGCGCCGCGCGCCCAAGCGCGTCTGGCCGAACTCGGTGCGCAGGGCGGTGAGTTCCTCGCCGATGATGGTCGAGACCCGGCCCGGCCGCGCCAGGATGTCCAGCAAATCCTCGATCTGCGCCATCACACCCTTGTATTCGGCGACGATCTTGTCCTGCTCCAACCCGGTGAGGCGCTGCAGGCGCATCTGCAGGATCTCCTGGGCCTGGGTGTCCGACAGGCGGTACAGGCCGCCGGCCTGCATGCCGAATTCGCGCTCCAGGCTCTCGGGGCGGTAGTCGTCGGCACGCACCACGCCGCCGTCCTCGCGTGTGCGCGTCAGCATCTCGCGCACCAGCTGGCTGTCCCAGGCGCGCGTCATCAGCTCGGCCTTGGCCACCGGCGGCGTGGGCGATTCACGGATGATGCGAATAAATTCGTCGATGTTGGCCAGAGCCACCGCCAGGCCCTCCAGCACATGGCCACGCTCGCGTGCGCGGCGCAGCTCGAACACCGTGCGCCGCGTGACCACCTCGCGGCGGTGCTGCAGGAAGACCTCGACCAGGTCCTTCAGGTTGCACAGGCGCGGTTGGCCGTCGATCAGCGCCACCATGTTCATGCCGAAGGTGTCCTGCAACTGCGTCTGCTTGTACAGGTTGTTCAGCACCACCTCGGGCACCTCGCCGCGCTTGAGCTCGATCACCAGGCGCATACCCGATTTGTCGGATTCGTCCTGGATGTGGCTGATGCCCTCGAGCTTCTTCTCGTGCACCAGCTCGGCCATGCGCTCCTGCAGCGTCTTTTTGTTGACCTGGTAGGGCAGCTCGTCAACGATGATGGCCTGGCGCTGGCCGCGGTCGATGTCCTCGAAGTGCACCTTGGCACGCATCACCACCCGGCCGCGGCCCGTGCGGTAGCCTTCCTTCACGCCGTTGATGCCGTAGATGATGCCGGCCGTGGGGAAGTCGGGCGCCGGGATGATCTCCATCAGCTCGTCGATGGAAGCTTCAGGGTGGCGCAGCAAGTGCAAACAAGCGTCAACCACCTCGTTCAGGTTGTGCGGCGGAATGTTGGTGGCCATGCCCACCGCAATGCCGGCCGAGCCGTTGACCAGCAGGTTGGGCAGGCGGCTGGGCAGCACCAGCGGCTCCTTCTCGCTGCCGTCGTAGTTGGGCCCGAAATCGACCGTCTCTTTGTCGATGTCGGCCAGCATTTCGTGCGCAATTTTTGCCAGGCGGATTTCGGTGTAGCGCATGGCCGCGGCGTTGTCGCCGTCGACCGAGCCGAAGTTGCCTTGGCCGTCCACCAGCATGTGGCGCAGCGAGAAATCCTGCGCCATGCGCACGATCGTGTCGTACACCGCGCTGTCGCCGTGCGGGTGGTATTTACCGATCACGTCGCCGACGATACGGGCCGATTTCTTGTACGGCCGGTTCCAATCGTTGTTGAGCTCGTGCATGGCGTACAGCACGCGCCGGTGCACGGGCTTGAGGCCGTCACGCGCATCGGGCAGGGCGCGGCCCACGATCACGCTCATGGCGTAATCGAGATAGCTGCGGCGCATCTCCTCTTCCAGGCTGATGGGCAGAGTCTCTTTGGCAAACTGAATCATGGCGGCGAGAAAAGGCAAGGGACGGCAAGCGGGCGAGCGGTCATTTTAGGTGCAAGGTCTTGTCGTAGCAGCGCAACATATCCCCGGGATTGCGCTTTTGTCCTACGGTTCGCGCCTCGCCCAGGTCGCGCTGCCCTTGTTACGTATGGCACAATCGTTTCAACGTTTTCGTCGGTGGCGGTCACTGGCGGCGTCCATCATTCGCAGCGCGGCTGCGGCTTATTCCCCAAGAGGAGAACCATGAAGAAACTGAACAAAGTGGCGATGTTGTTGGCCTCTGCCGTGCTTGCTACCTCGGCTGGTGCCCAAGTGAAGGCTGCCGACGGCGGCAACGTCATCGACAACTGGCAAAACGGCACGGGCGAGCTGGTCTGGAAGAACGGCACGAACGAGCTGTGCTGGCGCGATGCCAACTGGACCCCCGCCACCGCCGCCGAAGGCTGCGATGGCGCTCTGGTGAAGGCTGCCCCGGCACCCGTCGCCGCGCCTGCTCCGGCACCTGCTCCCGCACCGGCCCCGGCACCCGCCCCGGCCACCGCCAGCAAGGTGACCTACGCCGCTGACGCTTTCTTCGACTTCGACAAGTCCGTCCTCAAGCCCGAAGGCAAGGCCAAGCTGGACGACCTGGTCTCCAAGGTCAAGAACATCAACCTGGAAGTCATCATCGCCGTGGGTCACACCGACTCCATCGGTACCGATGCTTACAACCAAAAGCTGTCCGTGCGCCGCGCCGAAGCCGTGAAGGCCTATCTGGTCTCCAAGGGCATCGAAAAGAATCGCGTCTATACGGAAGGCAAGGGCGAGAAGCAGCCTGTCGCCGACAACAAGACCAAGGAAGGCCGCGCCAAGAATCGCCGCGTGGAAATCGAAGTCGTGGGCACCCGCGCCAACTGATCTTCGTTCAGTGACCAAAAAGAGCCCCGGCAACGGGGCTTTTTTTCGTCCAGACCTTTTCAATGGACAATGCACCAATGACCGAGAACGTGAACGCCGATCCGGCTGAACTGGCAAAATTCTCCGAGCTTGCCCACCGCTGGTGGGACCCGGATAGCGAGTTCCGGCCGCTGCACCAGATCAACCCGCTGCGCTTGGACTGGATCCATCAGATCGCGCCGCTCGACGGTCAGTGCGTGTTGGATGTGGGCTGCGGCGGGGGCATCCTGGCCGACTCCATGGCGCGCAAGGGTGCGGATGTGCTGGGCATAGACTTGGCCACCAAGGCCCTGCGGGTGGCGCGCCTGCATGCCATCGAAGCCCAGACGCCGCGTGTCCGTTACCGCGAAATCAGTGTGGAGGACCTGGCTCGCGAGGCGCCAGACTCCTTCGACACCGTGACCTGCATGGAGATGCTGGAGCATGTGCCCGATCCGCATTCGGTGGTGAGCAGCTGCGCGCGGCTGGTCAAGCCGGGCGGGTGGGTGTTCTTCTCCACCATCAACCGCAACCCCAAGGCCTTTGCGTTCGCCATCCTGGGAGCTGAGTACCTGCTCAGGCTGCTGCCCCGCGGTACGCACGAATATGCCAAGTTCATCCAGCCGAGTGAACTGGCGGCCGCCTGCCGCAGTGTCGGTCTGGATGTGCTGCACACGCGCGGGATGGAATACAACCCGGCAACCAGGCGCTACTGGCTGAGTTCCGACACCAGCGTGAACTACCTCTTTGCCACCCGGCGCCCGGCGGCATGAGGCCCGGCCCCTGGCGCCAGGTGCGCGCCGTGCTGTTCGATCTGGACGGCACACTGATCGACAGCGCCCCCGACCTGGGACATGCGGCCAACCGCCTGCGGACCGATCGCGGCATGCCACCGCTGCCGCTGGCGGACTACCGCTGCATGGCCGGGGCAGGAGCGCGCGGCATGCTGTCGGTTGCCTTTGGCATGACCCCCGAGCACCCGGACTTCGGGCCGCTCAAGAAAGAGTTCTTCGATAACTACGAAAGCTGCATCCACGACAGCACCCACGTCTTCCCGCAGGTCGGCGAGCTGCTGCAGGCCCTGCAGCGCAGCGGCGTGCCCTGGGGCGTGGTCACGAACAAGTCCGAGCGCTTCACCTCGCTCATCGTCGAGCGCATGGAAATATTCCACCACGCGTCTGTCGTCATCAGCGGCGACACCACGCCCCACGCCAAGCCCCACCCGGCGCCGCTGCTCGAGGCGGCCTCCCGCCTGGCGTTGCCGGCGCAAGGCTGCATCTACGTCGGTGACGATCTGCGCGATGTCCAGGCCGGGCGAGCAGCAGGCATGGCCACGGTAGCTGCCCTGTACGGCTACCTGGGCGAGGACGCCGAGGCCACGACCTGGGGTGCGGATGCGAACATAGAAAAGCCCCTGGACCTCTTGAAAACGCTGGGACTGGCTTAAACTACGCGACTCGGGGCTGTCCTGGTTTCGACGTGGGTTCGGAATCGGTGTGGTGCATGTCGAGCTTGATTGACGCTCGTAAATCTCCATTCAACAAACTAACTGCAAACGACGAACGTTTCGCACTCGCCGCTTAAACACCGGTGAGCCTTGCAACAGCACGCTGATGGGCTGGGCAAGGGGGCCGCAAGGCCTCCCGGCTGCAAGGGAATTCACATCAGCTGGCGTCCTGCCGGGTACCTTGACAGGACGTGAGAAAAAAGGGTGCTGGCTTGCCGCATAGCGTGCGTCTGCGCGATGTGGGAGGCGAGATCCAAATCAGCACGCTAAACATGTAGATCTGCCCGAAGAAGGCTTACGGACGCGGGTTCAATTCCCGCCAGCTCCACCATCCATCGGAACAAGAGGGATCCATCGCGACGCGGTGGTTCCCTCTTTTTTCGTCCCCAGCTTCAAAGCACCGGGTTGCGGTACTCCCGTATCAGCGTCACCAGATCCTGCACCTCGCTGCTGAAGCTCTCGATGGCCGCCTCCAGACGCTGGATGTAGGCCTCATCGCGCGGGATGCGGCGCATGATGAGGCGTGCATTGACCGGGAAGGACGGGTTGAAGCTGACGAAGTCCCACCATTTGCGGCCCGTGATCCACAGGCAGCCCTGGATCTGTGCGGTGTAGGCGGGGGGCTCTGCGGGCAGGGTCAGGTACTCGGCGTGTGCGCGCTCTTTCGGGCATTTGATCTCCAGTCCGCCCTCGTCCTCGATCAAGCCGTCGGGCGAGACCCCGCAAGGCAGCCAGTCGTGCTCGCAGAACCCCACTTCGGTGACGAAATTGCCGGTCAGCGCCTCATAGTGCGCCCGGGCCAGGGGCTCGCGTTCGCTGCCCATCTCCATGGCCAGGGAAACGAAGGTGTCCGTAGGGCTTCCCGTGATGATCTCAAGCGCCAGCTGAGTGGCGTAAGCGCGGCGGCTCAGGCCGCGGCCGCCGGCCAGCACATCGGCAAAACGGCTTCCCGTAGCCCTGCCCAGGCGTGCGGCAAACCATTGCGGGCTGCCTTGAGGTGCGTCACTGACCAGCATCCGTGTCGCCGCCCGCAGTCACGCGCTGGGCCGTGGCCTTGAGCTGGGCGTGGTGCGTGGCGAGCGCCAGGCGATCAGCGGGAGTGGCCGACTGCCAGAAGCTCTTGTAGGCCTCCAGGCCCGCGTTGGCTGCGTTGACGGCGGCGTCCATGAGTTCGTCCGGCGGAGCGGGTGAGTTCAGGGCGATGTCCTCGTCCTCCGCATCCAGGTAGGACTCGGGGTCCATTGCCATGGTCGGCACCACGAACTGCTGGAAGAGGGCCGTGCGAAACGCGATGGACTGGGCCTTGGTCACGGCCTTGTCGCCGCTGTCCATGGCCTCGCCGTAGCACTCGCTGACCACGTGCGACCCGTCCTCGGCAGAAAACCGGAACGTTCCCTTGAGCGTGCAGAAGCGGATGGCGCGCCCGTCCTTGGGATCGCCGCGAAAACGCTCATGCACCAGGAGTTCGGAGTAGGACGGCGTCACCGTGATGCCATGCTTGACCAGCAGGGGCGACAGCTCGTTCATGGCCGACTCGATGCCGCGGAAGCTGTAGCCCTGCTGGATGTTGCGCTGCAGCTTGGCGATGCCCGTGGTGGCGATGTCCTTCATGACGCCCAGGACGGCGGCTTGGATTTTGCTCATGGTGTTGCCAGAAGGGTAGTTCGAGGACAAAAGCAAGGGTATCGGCTGCCCTCGCATCTGCGTAGATGTCGTGCGCCAGCAGCCGCCCCGAATCCGGGTAGGGCCGCGCCTACGTGGGCGGGACCGGGGTTGCGCTGGCGGCGCGCTCCTACCGGCGTTGTGGCCCGGGCCCGACCGGGCCGGGCATGGCTAGGCCCGACCCTGGGCAGATAGTCATTCAAGGAGAACCCGCCATGTCGAAAATTCAAAGCATTCCCGGCTCCCTGGCTGCCGACACGCCCGAGGAAGCCACCGCGCAAGCGGACACGGCCGCCGAAGCCAATGACGTGCTGAGCGCCGAGATGGACGTCTCCGACGGCATGGACGACATCACCGCCCATGCCTTCGACGACATCCCGGGGGACGGGCCGCTCAACTTCGAGGACGGCACCATGGAGCGCCCGCGCGGCGACACCCGCCGCACCGGCGGAACCTGGGAGGACGAGGGCAGTGACAGCGGCGACCTCGCGCCTCCGGCCGAGATCATGTCCGACCGTGTCGAGCCCAGCGACGAGCCCGACCGGCGCGAAATCCGGGACAGCTGACCTGACCGCCGGCGGGCCGATCAGCCTGCCTGCTGCCCGGTCTTGATCATCTGCATGGCCGAGCCGACCAGCGCAGAGACCTCGGTCATGTTGCTGGGCACGATCAGCGTGGTGTTGGCATCGGCCGCCACCTTGCCGTAAGCCTCGACGGCCTTTTCCGCCACGCGCAGCTGCACGGCCTGCTCGCCACCCGGCTGGCGGATAGCGCCGGCGATGCGTTCGATTGCCTGCGCCGTGGCGGAGGCCACGGTCAGGATGGCCGCCGCCTGGCCCTGGGCATTATTGATGGCGGCCTGCTTCTCGCCCTCCGAGCGCGCGATGAAGGCCTCGCGCTCGCCGGTAGCAATGTTGATCTGCTCCTGGCGCCGGCCCTCGGAGGCCGCGATCAGTGCGCGCTTTTCGCGCTCTGCCGTGATCTGCGCCTGCATGGCGCGCAGGATTTCGGCCGGGGGCGTCAGGTCTTTGATTTCGTAGCGCAGCACCTTCACGCCCCAGTTGAGCGCCGCTTCGTCGATGGCCGCCACCACCTGGGCGTTGATCATGTCGCGCTCTTCAAAGGTCTTGTCCAGCTCCAGCCGGCCGATCACGCTGCGCAGCGAGGTCTGGGCCAGTTGCGTCACCGCCATGACGTAGTTGGACGAGCCATAACTGGCACGCATGGGGTCGGTGACCTGGAAGTACAGGATGCCGTCCACCTGCAGCTGCGTGTTGTCCTTGGTGATGCAGACCTGGCTGGGCACGTCCAGCGGGATTTCCTTCAGGTTGTGCCTGTAGGCGATGCGGTCCACCAGGGGGATGATGAACTTGAGGCCGGGCGAGAGCGTGCCGGCATACTTGCCCAGGCGCTCCTTCACCCAGGCGTGCTGCTGCGGCACGATCTGCACCGAGCGCACGATGAACAGCGCGGCGATGACGAACAGGACGATGGCGACTTCCATGGGGTGCCTTTGAAGAAGGGACGAGGGACGGGAGAAGCCTGCACCTTACAGCGGATCGACCAGCAGGCGGTTGCCCACCAGCTCGGCCACCCGGTGCGCGCCGACGGCCGGGGTGACGCCCGGACGGTGGATGGCCGTCCAGTGGGCGCCGCGGTAGCGCACGAGCGCCGTGCCGTCGGGGCGCCAAGCATCGACGTGCACCGTCTCGCCCACGTCGAGGTTCACGCTGCGGTCCGCCCGGGCGGGCGGGTCGCCGGGCCGGCCCCGCCGCACCCGGTAGGCGGCCAGCACCGCGGCCGTGCCCACCACGGCGCTTGCCAGCAGCTGAGGCACCGGGCCCAGGCCGGCATGGGCCGCAACGGCGCCCGCGGCCAGGCCCAGGGCCAGCATCAGCAGGTAGAACGTGCCCGTGAGCAGTTCCGCCACCACTGCGCCGCCGGCCATGAGCCACCACAGGGTGGAAGCGTCCAGATTCATGAATCCTCCAGTAGGTGCAGGGATTCTGTGCGAAATGACACCCGCCTCCCCGTGCCGACATGCTTATTCCGTACACTTCGCGGCTCTTTTCCTTTTGACCCGCAGGCCGGAGGCGCAGCGCATGAAATTCCGCTTTCCCATCGTCATCATCGACGAGGACTACCGCTCGGACAACACGTCGGGCCTGGGCATCCGCGCGCTGGCGCAGGCCATCGAGGCCGAGGGCTTCGAGGTGCTGGGCGTGACCAGCTACGGTGACCTGACGCAGTTCGCCCAGCAGCAAAGCCGCGCCAGCGCCTTCATCCTGTCGATCGATGACGAGGAATTCACCCTGGGCACGGGGCATGACCCGATCGTGCTGAGCCTGCGCAACTTCATCAGCGAAGTGCGCAAGAAAAACGCCGACGTGCCCATCTACGTGCACGGCGAGACCAAGACCGCGCGCCACCTGCCCAACGACATCCTGCGCGAGCTGCACGGCTTCATCCACATGTTCGAGGACACGCCCGAATTCGTGGCGCGCCACATCATCCGCGAGGCCAAGAGCTACCTCGAAGGCGTGCAGCCGCCGTTCTTCAAGGCCCTGCTGGACTATGCCGAGGACGGCTCCTACAGCTGGCACTGCCCGGGCCACTCGGGCGGCGTGGCCTTCCTGAAAAGCCCTGTGGGCCAGATGTACCACCAGTTCTATGGCGAGAACATGCTGCGCGCCGACGTCTGCAACGCCGTGGAGGAACTCGGCCAGTTGCTGGACCACAACGGCGCCATCGGCGAGAGCGAGCGCAACGCCGCGCGCATCTTCAATGCCGACCACTGCTTCTTCGTCACCAACGGCACGTCGACCAGCAACAAGATGGTCTGGCACCACACCGTGGCGCCGGGCGACGTGGTGGTGGTGGACCGCAACTGCCACAAGTCCATCCTGCACTCGATCATCATGACGGGCGCGGTGCCGGTGTTCCTGAAACCCACGCGCAACCACTTCGGCATCATCGGCCCGATCCCGAAGTCCGAGTTCGAGCCGGAAACGATCCAGGCCAAGATCCGCGCCAACCCGCTGCTCAAGGGCGTGGACCCGAAGAAGGTCAAGCCGCGTGTCATGACGCTGACGCAGTCCACCTACGACGGCGTGCTCTACAACACCGAGACCATCAAGGGCATGCTCGATGGCTACGTCGACAACCTGCATTTCGACGAGGCCTGGCTGCCGCACGCTGCCTTCCACCCGTTCTACGGCACCTACCACTCGATGGGCAAGAAGCGCGCGCGGCCGAAGGAGTCGGTGGTCTACGCCACGCAGTCCATCCACAAGCTGCTGGCCGGCATCAGCCAGGCCAGCCACGTGCTGGTGCAGGACAGCCAGACCACCAAGCTGGACCGCCACCTGTTCAACGAGGCGTACCTGATGCACACCTCGACCAGCCCGCAGTACAGCATCATCGCCAGCTGCGACGTGGCCGCCGCCATGATGGAGCCGCCCGGCGGCACCGCGCTGGTGGAGGAATCCATCCTGGAAGCCCTGGACTTTCGCCGCGCCATGCGCGAAGTCGAGGAAGACTTCGGCAAGGACGACTGGTGGTTCAAGGTCTGGGGCCCGGACGGGCTGGTGGAAGAGGGCATCGGCCGCGCCGACGACTGGATCCTGCGCAGCGATGCCCGTGGCAAGAAGGGCAAGGGCAAGTGGCATGGCTTCGGCCCGCTGGCCGATGGCTTCAACATGCTGGACCCGATCAAGTCAACAATCGTCACGCCCGGCCTGAACCTGGACGGCAAGTTCGACCGCACCGGCATCCCGGCGAGCATCGTCACCAAATACCTGGCCGAGCACGGCGTGGTGGTTGAGAAGACCGGCCTGTACAGCTTCTTCATCATGTTCACCATCGGCATCACCAAGGGCCGCTGGAACACGCTGCTGGCCGCGCTGCAGCAGTTCAAGGACGACTACGAGAAGAACCAGCCCATGTGGCGCATCCTTCCGGATTTTTGTGCGCAGCACAAACGCTACGAGCGCATGGGCCTGCAGGACCTGTGCCAGCACGTGCACGAGCTGTACGCCAAGTACGACGTGGCGCGCCTGACGACCGAGATGTATCTAAGCGACCTGACGCCGGCCATGAAGCCCAGCGACGCCTATGCCCACATCGCGCAGCGCCGCACCGAGCGCGTGCCCATCGACGAGCTGGAGGGGCGCATCACCACCAGCCTGATCACGCCGTACCCGCCGGGCATCCCGCTGCTCATCCCCGGCGAGGTCTTCAACAAGAAGATCGTGGACTACCTGAAGTTCTCGCGCGAGTTCTCCAAGCTCTCACCAGGCTTCGAGACCGACATCCACGGCTTGGTGGAGATCGAGGACGAGGACGGCGTGGTGCGTTACTACGCCGACTGCGTGACCACCGAGAAGACCGAGATCCCGAAGTCGCGCAGCAACGCCGGCAAGGGCAAGAAGCTGGTGCAGGTGGGCGACGACGGGGCGTACAGCCGCATCATCTGATGCACGGGCCCCGCGGGCCCCTGGCAAGCCGCCTGGTGGGTCTGTCCCCCAGGCGGTTTGTGTTTGCGGATTTGATAGCTACAGGTCGTTGCTGGACAAGGGCTGAGGCCGGTTTTGTTGCAAATTTTGCGGCACTGGCGCCTCGTCGGCCCGCACGCGCCAGAAGCGGGCGAAGCGCGGCACGCCGCCCGTGCCGTGCGTGCCGTTGTAGCGATAGGTGACGGTGCTGCCCACGGGCGGCGGCGTGCGGCGCAGCGCATCGGGGAGGCCGCTGCCCAGGCGCAGGCGGCGGCCGTCCGGCAGCTGCACCAGCAGCGCGCCCGTCAGGCCCGCGTACTTGCCTTGGCCGGGCAGGTGGGCGATGACCACGCCTTCTGCGTCCTCAAGGGACTTCACCTTCAGCAGGTCGCCGCTGCGCCCGCCTTGGTGCGGCGCATCGCCACGGCGCAGCATCAGCCCTTCCGCGCCGCCGCGCTCGTGCTGGTGCAGCTGCGCCATCAGCGTGCCATGGCTGGCCACGCGCCACTGGGGCACGGCCTGCACCCAGGGCTGGCCCAGGCCGGCCACATGCGCCTGCAGCGCAGGCAAGCGGACATCGAACGGACCGCCGTGCGCGGGCAGGTCGAACACCATGTAGCGCAGCGCGCGCCATGAAGCGTCCTGCGGCTGTGCATGGGCCACCGCCGACTGCGCGGCAGCAAACTGCCCGCGCCCAGCCCACAGCTCGCCGTCCATGGGCGTGGCGGGCCAGCCGGTGGTGAACCAGGCCGGTGCGCGGATGGGCAGGCCCTGGCGGGAGCGCAGCTGCCGACCGTCCCACAAGGCGCGCACGCCGTCGTATTTTTCGCTAACCCAGTAGGCGGATAGGTCGATGCCGCGCTGGTAGGGCTGCGCCAATGTGGGGGAAGGAAAAGTGTCGGGCTGGGCGCTAGCGGCGGGCGCCAGCAGGGCTGAGCAAAGCAGGACAGCGGCAAGGGTGAGAGGGACTTGCCATTTGGTCCCTCTCAAAAAAGATAGCTGCTTGTGCACGGCTGGCAATGGTTTTCGGCCCAATGGGCCATGAGACTCCCTTGCCCCTCAGGGGGAGAGGGTAGGGGTAAGAGGGAGGTTCGGGCGCAACGCCCATGTCCGCCGCCCTCACCCCAGCCCTCTCCCGCACGCAGGAGAGGGAGCGACAACCGAGCCGAGGCTCAGACCTGGTCCGCCGACAACCCGGCGGTCTGGCTGAAGCCGCCATCGACGTAGGTGATCTCGGCCGTCACGCCGCTGGCCAGGTCGGAGAGCAGAAAGGCAGCCACGTTGCCCACATCCTCGATGGTCACGTTGCGGCGCAGCGGCGCGGCGTCGGCCACGCGGCCCAGCA
>NZ_DAMCAM010000059.1:0-18837 GCF_032059615.1 Melaminivora sp.
TGGGCTACCAGCCGACGCTGGCCGAGGAAATGGGCCGCCTGCAGGAGCGCATCACCTCGACCAAGGTCGGCTCGATCACCTCGATCCAGGCCGTGTACGTGCCCGCGGACGACTTGACCGACCCCTCGCCCGCCACGACGTTTGCCCACCTGGACTCCACCGTGGTGCTGTCGCGTGACATTGCCGCCCTGGGCATCTACCCCGCCGTGGACCCGCTGGACTCCACCAGCCGCCAGCTCGACCCGCAGGTCGTGGGCGAGGAGCACTACAAGGTGGCTCGCGACGTGCAGGGCACGCTGCAGCGCTACAAGGAACTGCGCGACATCATCGCCATCCTGGGCATGGACGAGCTGGCCCCCGAGGACAAGCTGACCGTGGCCCGCGCCCGCAAGATCCAGCGTTTCCTGTCGCAACCGTTCCACGTGGCCGAGGTGTTCACCGGCTCGCCCGGCAAGTACGTCACCCTGGCCGAGACCATTCGCGGCTTCAAGATGATCGTGGCCGGCGAGTGCGACCACCTGCCCGAGCAGGCGTTCTACATGGTCGGCACCATCGACGAGGCCTTCGAGAAGGCCAAGAAGCTGGCGTCCTGATGCCAGGGCGCGCGGGCAGGGCGCCCTGACGGCCCCGGCCCGCTGCCCCGCAGCAGCAACGCTCCAGCTTTCAACCCTTTGTCAGAACGAGGCCCCAGATGAACACCCTCCACGTTGATGTGGTCAGTGCCGAGGAGTCCATCTTCTCGGGCGAGGCGCGCTTCGTCGCGCTGCCCGGCGAAGCCGGCGAACTGGGCATCTATCCGCGCCACACGCCGCTGATCACCCGCATCAAGCCGGGTTCGGTGCGCATCGAGCTGCCTGACGGCAACGAGGAATTCGTCTTCGTCGCCGGCGGCATCCTGGAAGTGCAGCCCGACCGCGTCACGGTGCTGTCGGACACGGCCATCCGCGGTCGCGACCTGGACGACCAGAAGGCCCAGGAGGCCAAGCACGCCGCCGAGGAAGCGCTGAAGAACGCCAAGAGCGAACTCGACCTGGCCCGCGCCCAATCGGAGCTGGCCATCATGGCCGCCCAGCTGGCCGCGCTGCGCAAGTTCCGCGAGAAGCGCTGAAGCGCGCCACCTGCAGCGAGCGCGCCGAGCGCATCGCCTGCTCCAGAAAACCGCCTCCGGGCGGTTTTTTGTTGCCTGCCAACGGCGGCACAGGCTCTTGGCCGACAGGCCGATGCGCGTGTGTGCCGGCGCCCTGCGCTCGGCCCCGGCCCTAACATGGGCCATGGCCTCGCTTGTTCCTCGTCAGCCCGCGCGTGGGATTGCCGGAAACTACAATTTTGCTAGCTGCATGCCCTTGTCAGGCAAGGGTTTGACCGGCTTTTTGCTTGAAAGCCTGCAGTTTCAGGGGCAGGCATGAACGCGCCGCCAGACCTGATCGTCGCCCGCCCCGAAGGCCTGTATTGCCCGCCGGGGGACTTCTACATCGACCCCTGGCGGCCGGTCGAGCGCGCCGTCATCACCCACGCCCACGCCGACCATGCGCGCGGCGGCCACGCGCACTATCTGGCGCATGCGCTGAGCGCCGGCATCCTGCGCGCGCGGCTGGGCGCGGGCATCCAGCTGCAGACGCTGGAGTACGGCGAGGCCGTGCAGCACCACGGCGTGCGCCTGTCGCTGCACCCGGCCGGGCATGTACTGGGCTCGGCGCAGGTGCGCCTGGAGCACGGCGGCCAGGTCTGGGTCGCCTCGGGCGACTACAAGCTCCAAGGCGACGGCACCTGCACGTCCTTCGAGCCGGTGCGCTGCGACGTCTTCATCACCGAATCGACCTTCGGCCTGCCGATCTACCGCTGGCCGGCGCAGACCGACCTGCTGGCCGACATCAACGCCTGGTGGCAGGCCAACGCCGACGAGGGGCGGCCCTCGGTGCTGCTGTGCTATGCCTTCGGCAAGGCGCAGCGCGTCCTGCACGGGGTGGACGCGGGCATTGGCCCCATCGTCGTGCACGGCGCCGTGGAGCCGCTCAACGCCGTGTATCGCGCCGCCGGCGTGGCGCTGGCGCCCACCTTCCGCGTGGGCGATGCCGCGTTGGACGCCGCCGCCCTGCGCCGCGCCCTGGTGCTGGCGCCGCCTTCGGCCCAGGGCACGCCCTGGATGCGTCGCTTTGCCCGGCACTCGGACGCCTTTGCCAGCGGCTGGATGCAGCTGCGCGGCGCGCGCCGCCGGCGTGGGGTGGACCGGGGCTTCGTCATGTCCGACCACGCCGACTGGCCGGGCCTGCAGCAGGCGATTGCCGCCACCGGTGCCGAACGGATCTTCGTCACCCACGGCAGCGTGGCCACGCTGGTGCGCTGGCTGCGCGAGGAGCGCGGCCTGGACGCACAGGCGTTCTCCACCGAGTACGGCCATGAGGAGGAGGCGGAGACCGCGGCATCGCAAACCGAGGCGTCTCCAGAGGCTGGCAGCGAGGCCGCGCCATGAAGCAGTTTGCCGCGCTGTACCAGCAGCTCGACGCCAGCACCTCGCTGCTGGCCAAGCAGGCGGCGCTGCGCCAGTACCTGCAGGCCGCGCCAGCGCAGGACGCCGCCTGGGCGGTGTATTTCCTGGCCGGCGGCAAGCCGCGCCAGCTGGTACCCATGCGGCTGCTGCGCGAACAGGCGCGCGCCGCCGCCGGCCTGCCCGAGTGGCTGTTCGACGAGTGCCACCAGGCCGTGGGCGACCTGGCCGAGACCATCGCGCTGCTGCTGCCCGACCCCTGTGGCGGCCACGACCTGAGCCTGGCCGGCTGGCTGGAGCAGCACCTCCTGCCCCTGCGCGGCCTGCCGCCGCTGGAGCTTGCGCAGCGCCTCACGGCCCAGTGGCAGCTGCTCGCGGCAGAGGAGCGGCTGGTCTATTTCAAGCTCATCACCGGGGCGTTTCGTGTCGGCGTGTCCAGGCTGCAGGTCACGCAGGCGCTGGCGGCAGTCAGCGGGGTCGATGCGAAAACCATCGCTCAGCGCCTGATGGGCTACACCCACATCGGCGCGCGCCCGGGCGCTGCCGACTATGAGCGCCTGGTGCAGCCCGAAGGCGCGCCGGGCAGCGCCGCCGCGCCGCAGGAGGCCAGTGGCCACCCCTATCCGTTCTTCCTCGCGCACCCGCTGCAGCCGCAGGGGGAGCAGATGGACGAACTGCTCGGCCCGCCCGCCGACTGGCTGGTCGAGTGGAAGTGGGACGGCATCCGCGCCCAGCTGGTGCGCCGCGCCGGCGCCACCTGGGTCTGGTCGCGTGGTGAGGAGCTGGTCAGCGAGCGCTTTCCCGAGCTGCAGGCGCTGGGCGAGCATCTGCCCGACGGCACCGTGCTCGACGGCGAAATCCTGGTCTGGCGGGACGAGGATTCGGGCGAGGGCTGCGCCCGCCCCTTTGCCGAGCTGCAAAAGCGCATCGGCCGCAAGACGCTCACGCCCAGGATCCTGCGCGAGCAGCCCGTGGTGCTGATGGCCTACGACCTGCTGGAAGAGGACGGCGAGGACCTGCGCTCGCGACCCCAGTACGAGCGCCGCGCGCGTCTGCAGGCGCTGGTGCACGCCACCGCCCAGCCGGCCCTGCGGCTCAGCCCGCTCCTGAAGGGCGAGTCTTGGCAGGACCTGGCCGCGCAGCGCGAGCAGGCCCGCGCCCTGGGCGTGGAGGGCATGATGCTCAAGGCCCGCGCCGCGCACTACGGCGTGGGCCGCACCAAGGACGTGGGCGTATGGTGGAAGTGGAAGATCGACCCGCTGTCGGTCGATGCCGTGCTGATCTACGCCCAGCGCGGCCACGGCCGGCGCGCCAGCCTCTACACCGACTACACCTTCGCCGTCTGGGACCGCCCTGAGGGCGAGGAGGGGCGCGCCCTGGTGCCCTTTGCCAAGGCCTATTCGGGCCTGACGGACGCCGAGATCGCGCGGGTCGATGCGCTGATCCGCAAGACCACCGTGGAGACCTTCGGCCCGGTGCGCAGCGTGCGGCCGACGATGGTCTTCGAGCTGGGCTTCGAGGGCATCGCAAGGAGCAGCCGGCACAAGAGCGGCATCGCCGTGCGCTTTCCGCGCATGCTGCGCTGGCGGCATGACAAGCCGGTGCAGGAGGCGGATACGCTGCAGACGCTGGCGGCGTTGCTGTCGGAGGAGGGCACGGCATGAGCTGGCGCGCTCTTCCGCTCCCTCTCCCCCGCGGGGGAGAGGGAGCCACTGCCGCTGCGCCGCAGCGTGCACGGGGCCGGCATGGCTGAGCGCCACCCCCGCCCCCCGCCCCCCGACGTCACCGGCTGGTTTGCCGCGCGCGGCTGGCAGCCGTTTGCCTTTCAGCGCCAGGTCTGGCGCGCCATGGCCGCCGGGCGCAGCGGGCTGCTGCACGCCATCACCGGAGCCGGCAAGACCTACGCCGTCTGGCTCGGCGCATTGCAGGCGCTGGCGCATGACCATGGGTCAAAACAGCCTGAAACCCTTGATGGGCAACGGATTGATGCTACGAAAAAGAAGCTTCCACCGGCCCCGCCCCTCACTGTCCTGTGGATCACCCCCATGCGCGCCCTGGCCGCCGACACGCTCAAGGCGCTGGCCACGCCGCTGGCCGAGCTGGCGCCCGCGCACCCGGTGCTGGCGCGCTGGACGCTGGGTGCGCGCACGGGCGACAGCAGCAGCGCCGAGCGCAGCGCCCAGGCCCGGCGCCTGCCCACGGCGCTGGTGACCACGCCCGAGAGCCTGTCGCTGCTGCTGGCGCGCGCCGACGCCCGCGAGCAGCTGGCGCAGGTGCGCCTGGTGGTGGCCGACGAGTGGCACGAGCTGCTGGCAACGAAGCGCGGCGTGCAGCTGCAGCTGGCGCTGGCGCGGCTGGGCACCTGGTGCCCGCGGCTCATGGTCTGGGGCATGTCGGCCACCCTGGGCAACCTGCCCGAGGCCATGCAGACGCTGCTGGCGCCGCTGAGCCACCCGGGCGCTAGCGCGCCCCGGCCCGGCCTGCTGGTGCGGGGCCGCATCGACAAGCAGCTGGTGGTGGACACGCTGCTGCCAGGCGCCGCGGGGCGCTTTCCGTGGGCTGGCCACCTGGGCCTGTCCATGCTGCCCGCGGTGGTGGCGGAGCTGGCGGCGGCGGGCACCACGCTGATCTTTGTCAACGCGCGCTCGCAGGCCGAGCGCTGGTACCAGGCGCTGCTGGACGCCCGCCCCGACTGGGCCGGCAGCCTGGCCCTGCACCACGGCTCGCTCGACCGCGGCGTGCGCGAGTGGGTCGAGGCGGGCCTGAAAAACGGCAGCCTGCGCGCCGTGGTCGCCACCTCCAGCCTGGACCTGGGGGTGGACTTCGCGCCGGTCGAGCGCGTGCTGCAGATCGGCTCGCCGCGCGGCGTGGCGCGCCTGCTGCAGCGCGCCGGGCGCTCGGGCCACGCGCCGGGGCGGCCCTCGCGCGTCACCGTCGTGCCCACGCAGAGCCTGGAGATCATCGAGGTGGCGGCCGCGCGCGCCGCCGTGCGCGCCGGCTGCGTGGAGTCGCGCGTCTCGCCCGAGCAGCCCATCGACGTGCTGGTGCAGCACCTGGTCACCGTGGCGCTGGGCGGCGGCTTCGAGCCCGAGGCGCTGTACGCCGAGGTGCGGCGCACGCACGCCTACCGCGCCCTGTCGCGCGCGCACTGGCAGTGGTGCCTGGACTTCGTCTCGGGCGGCGGGCAGGCGCTGGCGGCCTACCCCGACTACCGGCGCGTGGTGGCAGGCGCGGACGGCATCTGGCGCGTGCCCGAGGCGCGCCTGGCGCGGCGCCACCGGGCCAACATCGGCACCATCGTGGGCGACGCCAGCATGGTCGTGCAGGTGCTGCACGGCGCCCGCCTGGGGCGCCTGGAGGAGAGCTTCCTCGCGCGCCTGTCGCCGGGCGACGCCTTCGTCTTTGCCGGCCAGGTGCTCGAACTCGTGCGCATCGAGCAGATGACGGCCTATGTGCGCCGCGCGCCGCGCACGCGCGCCACCGTGCCGCGCTGGGGCGGCACGCGTCTGCCGCTGTCGGCGCTGCTGGCGCGCTTCCTGCTGCGCGAGCTCGCGCGCGCGGCGCAGGGCCGCTACGCCAGCGCCGAGCTGCGCGCCGTGCGCCCGCTGCTGCAGCTGCAGCAGCGCTGGTCGCAGCTGCCCACGCCCGACACGCTGCTGGCCGAGACCCTGCGCACGCGCGACGGCTGGCACCTGTTTCTCTACCCGCTGGCCGGCCGCCAGGTGCATCTGGGCCTGGCCAGCCTGCTGGCCTGGCGCGCGGCGCAGCGCCAGCCCGGCACCTTCTCCATCGCTGTCAACGACTATGGCCTGGAACTGGTCAGTGCCGACGCGCGCGACTGGGCGGCGCTGCTGCCGGGCCTGCTGGGCCTGGACGGCGGCGCGGCGGCGCAGGACGGGGTGCTGCCCGAGCTGCTGGCCAGCCTGAACGCCACCGAGATGGCGCGCCGGCGCTTTCGCGAGATCGCGCGCGTGGCCGGGCTGGTCTTCCAGAGCCACCCGGGCGAGCAGCGCAGCGCGCGCCAGCTGCAGGCCTCGGCGCAGCTGTTCTTCGAGGTCTTTCGCAAGTACGACAGCGGCAACCTGCTCCTGCGCCAGGCCGAGGACGAGGTGCTGCGCCAGGAGCTGGACGTGCCCGCGCTGCAGGAGGCGCTGGCGCACCTGCGGGAGCAGCGTCTGAGCGTGCAGGCGCTCGAACGGCCCGGCCCCCTGGCGTTCGCGCTGATGGTCGAGCGCTTTCGCGAAAAACTCAGCAACGAGGCCCTGGCCGACCGCATCGCGCGCATGCTGGGCGCGCTCGAAGGCGCGGCCGACGTGCGCGGCCAGCCGCCGCCGGTGCGCCCGCAGGACGTGGTGCCGGCCGAGCCGGCGCGGCGCAGGCGGGCGCTGCTCCCGCCGGCGTCGGCTTCGGGCGAGGCCGGCGGCAACGCGGGCGAGGCCGCCGCGGCGGACGCCATCGCCCAGGCCCTGGGCTTCGGCATGCCGGGCGATGCGGCCCCACCCGCGCGCGCGCCGCGCCAGCGCCGGCCCTCGCGGCCGCTGCCGCGGCTCTAGGGCGGGTGCCATGGCCGCTGCCGACCCCCAGGCCCACGCCGATCCCGTCCTGCAGGTGCTGCCCGGCGTGCAGCTGCAGCTGCTGCCCGAGCGCGCCCTGTGGTGGCCGCAGGCAGGCACGCTGTTCATCGCCGACCTGCACCTGGGCAAGGCCGCCACCTTCCGCGCGCGCGGCCTGCCGGTGCCCGCCGGCACCACGCAGGACAACCTGGCCCGCCTCTCGGCCGTGCTGGCGCGCACCGGCGCCGGGCGGCTGGTGGTGCTGGGCGATTTTCTGCACGCCGCCGAGGCCCTGACGGCGGCCGTGCGCTCGGCCCTGCAGGCCTGGCGCGCCGCCCATGCGGGCCTGGCCGTGGTGCTGGTGCGCGGCAACCACGACCGCCACGCGGGCGACCCGCCCGGCGCGCTGGCGCTGCAGGTGGTGGACGAGCCCTTTGCCCCCGAGCCCGGCGTGCCGCTGGCCTGCTGCCACCACCCGCAGGCGCTGCCCGGCCAGGTAGTGCTGGCCGGGCACCTGCACCCGGCCGTGCTGCTGCGCGGGCCAGGGCGCGATGCGCTGCGCCTGCCGGCGTTCTGTCACGAGGCAGGGCAGGTGCTGCTGCCCTCGTTTGGCGACTTCACCGGCGGCCACACGCTGCGCGCGGCGCGGGGGCGGCGGCTGTATGCGGTGGGGGGCGGCAGGGTGTGGGCGGTGCCCACATCGTCTCCGTCTCCCTCTCCCGCAGGCGGGAGAGGGCGGGGGTGAGGGTGGGGGCCAGAGAGGGATGCGGCGCTTGCACGGCCCCTCACCCCCGCCCTCTCCCCACTGGGGAGAGGGGGCGGAAGGCGGCGCCAGTCAACGAGTTTTAGCTATCAAAAACTCACCTGCCGGGCAGCACCCAGCCACGCGCCAGCACGGGCGCATCGGGCAGCTCGTTGCCCGGGCCCGCGTCCCCGCCCTCGGGCGCGGGAAAATGCGCCACCAGCAGGGCCGAGACCTCGCTCAGCGCCTGCGTCAGCCCGTCCTCGAAGCGCCCGGCGCGAAACGCCTCGCCCATGTGCGCCGCCATGGCGCGCCAGGCCTCGGGCGGCACGGCGCGGGCCAGCGCGCGGTCGGCGACGATCTCGATGGCGCGCTCGGCCAGCAGCAGGTAGATCAGCACGCCGTTGTCGTGCTCGGTGTCCCACACGCGCAGCTTGCCGAACTGGGCGATGGCGCGCTCGCGCACGCTGGCGCCGCGCCACAGGTAGGACAGGGGCAGGCCGCCTTCGATGCAGATGCGGATCTGCCCGGTGTGGCGCCGCTCGCTGGCCGCCACGCGCGCGCCCAGGCGCTCGAGCAGGTCGGGCGGTATGGCATGCGTGAGCGTGCCATCGGCCCAGCGATGGAGCAGCAGCCGGCCCAGGCGGGTGAACGGGCCGGGCCGTGCCGGTGTGGCGTCCCGGGTCGGGTCGGAAGAGGAGGGTTGTGTCATGGCCAATGTCCGTGCCGAGTGCTCTCTCTACCAGCTGCCCGAGGCGCCGCCGCCGCCAAAGCTGCCCCCGCCCCCCGAGCCGAAACCACCGCCGCCGCCAAATCCGCCCCCGCCTCCGAAGCCGCCCCCGCCGCCCCAGCCACCCCTGCCACCGCGCCCGCCGCCATTCCAGACCACCGGCAGGCCCCGGCCGGCGAAGATCCAGGTGTAGAGCAGCGCGGCCACGCCGGCGCCCGCGGCCAGCAGGACGCTGGTCGTGAACCAGAAGGCCAGGGCGCCGGCGCCCGCGCCCATGGCCACGCCGCCCAGGCGCTGGCCCAGCATGGCGCGCAGCAGCGGCCCGCCCACCATCACGGCGAAGAACAGGAAGATGGCCAGGTCCTCGAACTGCATGCCGTCCTGCCCGCTGGCAGGGCGGCGCGCACCCTCGCCCGGGGGCAGGGGCAGTGCCTCGCCGGCGATGCGCGCGCCCAGCTGCTCGACCGCCGCCTGCAGGCCACCGGCGTAGTCGCCCTGGCGAAAGCGCGGCGCCATGGCGGCGTCGATGATGCGTGCGGCGGCGATGTCGGGGATGGCGCCCTCCAGCGCGCGCGCCACCTCGATGCGCATGCGCCGGTCGTCCTTGGCCACCACCACCAGCACACCGTCGCCCACGTCGCGCCTGCCGATCTTCCAGGCGTCGGCCACGCGGTGGGCGAAGGCGGCGATGTCCTCGGGCGCCGTCGTCGGCACCATCAGCACCACCACCTGCGAGCCGTGCGTGCGCTCGATGGCCGCCAGCTGCTCCTGCAGCGCCTGGCGCTGCGCCGGACTCAGGGTGGCGGTCTCGTCGATGACCTGCGCCGTCAGCACCGGCACGGCGCGCAGCGGCTGGGCCTGGCACAGCAGGCCGGTTGCTAGCAAAAACAGAGCTAGCAACCAGCGCAGGGCAAGGGCGAAAGGCATTTTTGACTGAAAATCAAGGCTTGGCCGCGGGTGCCGGACGCGAGAAGTCCACCGCCGGCGGGGTGCTGATCTGCGCCTCGTTCTGCACCGTGAAGGTGGGCTTGGGGTCGTAGCTGAAGACTTTGGCCGTGAGGTTGGTCGGGAAGCTGCGCGCCAGCACGTTGTACTTCTGCACGGTCTCGATATAGCGGTTGCGCGCCACCGTGATGCGGTTCTCCGTGCCTTCCAGCGTCACCCGCAGGTCGCGAAAGCCCTGATTGGCCTGCAGCTGCGGATAGCGCTCGGAGACCACCATCAGGCGCGACAGCGCCCCCGACAGTTCGCCCTGGGCCTGCTGGAATTTGTTGAACGCCTCGGGGTTCTCGATCAGCTCGGGCGTGGCCTGGATGGAGGTGGCTTTGGCGCGCGCCTCGATCACGCGGGTGAGCGTGTCCTGCTCGAACTGCGCCTCGCCCTTGACGGTGGCGACGATGTTGGGCACCAGGTCGGCGCGGCGCTGGTACTGGTTGAGCACCTCGCCCCAGGCCGCCTTGGATTCCTCGTCCAGGCGCTGGAAATCGTTGTAGCCGCAACCCGAGAGGGCAGCAGCGGTGGCAAGAAGGGCAATGGTTTTTTTCATGGTGTGTCGTGTTTTCAGGGCCGTGGTGAGTGAAGCTCGGCGGGCGCAGTATGCGGCACGCGCGCGGGCGGAGGGCGTCGGCGGGGAGCCCTTTGCAGCGTGATTTTTCAGCCAACCGGAGGCTTCTCGCTACCGGATGCTGCAGCAGTATCAGAGTGCGCCAGCGAGTCCTTCCTACACCGGGCAGCCGTCGCCCTGCAGAACATCGTGTGGTGCTGCGCGGCTGCGTCCCGCGCCACTTTCAAAAAATCAGGAGGTATCGCACCATGACCCAGTTCCGCTTTTGCACTCCTCTCGCCCTTGCCGCTGCTGCCGGACTGGGGCTGACCGGCCTGTCCTGGGCCCAGGGCACGCCGCCGATCATCGCGCCTCCTGCCGCGTCCATCTCCTCGCCCGACACCCAACCAGCAGGCCAGGGCGGCACTTCGGGCGACCGGCCGGTGAACCGCAGCGGCAACACCAGTGGTGCCACCGGCGCCACCGGCAGCGCGGCGCAGGGCGGCACCCATGGCGGCACCGCGCCTGCGGGCACGGCCGGCCAGGCGCCTGCGACCGCCGGCAGCACCCCAGCACCCGCCGCCACCGATGGCAAGCCGGCCCATGCCGACTCGGCCTTCATGAACCAGGCGGCGCAGAACGGCCACATGGAGGTCGAGGCCGCGCGCGTGGCGCTTAAAAAAGCGCAGAACCAGGAGGTCAAGGAGTTCGCCCAGCGCATGATCGACGACCACACCAAGGCGGCCCAGGAGCTGAACACCCTGGCCACGGCCAAGAACCACTCGCTGCCCGACGGCCCCTCGCTGCTGCAAAAGGGCAAGCTCAAGCTGCTGGGCACGCACGACGGCGCCAAGTTCGACCGCAACTACGTGGAGGAACTGGGCCCCAAGGCGCACCGCGAAACCATCGAGCTGTTCGAGAAGGGCTCGCGCGAGGCCAAGGACCCGGACGTGCGCGCCTACGCCCAAAAGACGCTGCCTACGCTGCGCGAGCACCTGTCGATGGCGGAAAAGCTCGAGCGCGACACGCGCAGCGAGCGCAAGGGCACGACGCGCTGAACCCTGGCTGAACCCCGGCGCCGGGGCCGTGACCGTCAGGCGGCGCGGCACCCGTCCACGAAGACCCGCAGCTCGCCCGGCGCGAAGGCCGTCCACTGCTCGTTGCTGGTCAGCGGTGCGGTGGCGATGACGGCCACGCGGTCCTGCGGCGTGGTCACGGCGGAGAAATCCACCTGCAGGTCCTCGTCGGCCAGCCGCGCCACGGCAAACGGGTGGCGGCGCTCGATGGAGTGCAGATGGGTGCTGGCGTGGGCCCACAGGGCCCGGCCGTTGGACAGCAGGAAGTTGAAAGTGCCGTATGGCGCAATGCGCGCGGCCAGCTCGCGCAGGGTGAGCGTCAGCTCCTCGACCGAGGGCACGCCGGCGTGGGACTTCCACAGCTCCTGCATGATCCAGCAGAAAGCGTGCTCGCTGTCGGTGCTGCCCACGGGCCGGAAGTGCGCGTGCAGGCGTGGCCGGAAGTCCTTCAGGTCGCCGTTGTGGGCGAACACCCAGTAGCTGCCCCACAGCTCGCGCACGAAAGGGTGGCAGTTCTCCAGGCTCACCGCTCCTTGCGTGGCCTTGCGGATGTGGGCGATGACGTTGCGGCTCTTGATGGGGTAGCGGCGGATCAGCTCGGCCACGGGCGAGTCGATGGCGCGCTGGTGGTCCACGAAGTGGCGCACCCCGCTGCCTTCAAAAAAGGCCACCCCCCAGCCGTCGGTGTGGTCCGCCGTGCGCCCGGCGCGCTGGGCAAAGCCCGTGAAGCTGAAGGTCACGTCCGTGGGCGTGTTGGCGTTCATGCCGAGGAGCTGGCACATGGTCGGGCAGGGATCAGGGGCTGAGCGAAGGTGGGGCCGGGGCGGCGGCCATCTTATCGGCCGCTGGCGCGGCGGCGCCTTCCTGTGCGCAGCGCGGGCAGAGGCACGCCTGGCCCCGCAGTTCAGGCGCCACGCGCGCCAGGGCCAGGGACGACACCGGGGCACTCATGCACCAGCACCGCTGCGCCGCCTGGCCTGCGGGGATGGCGCAGGTGTTGGATTGGCCGCACAGCGGGCAGCGAGCAGGGTCGACGGTGGATGCAGGGAGGGCGGACATGCCCCGGAGTGTAGAGGGCACAAAAAACGGCACCCGCAGGTGCCGTTGGTGCCAAAAGCAGCCTTTTCCCTTGTCAATCAAGGGATTTATGCTACTTTTTCAGTAGCGCCTCAACGCTGCGCCTCACCCGACTTGACCTTCAGCCGCCAGGCGTGCAGCAGCGGCTCGGTATAGCCGCTGGGCTGCTCCACGCCCTTGAAGACCAGCTCGCAGGCGGCGAGATAAGCGGCCGATTCGTTGAAGCGCCCGGCCATCTTTTGGTACAGCGGGTCGCCGGCGTTTTGCGCATCCACCTTGGCGGCCATGCGCTCGAACGTTGCGCGCACCTGCTGCTCGGTGACGATGCCGTGCAGCAGCCAGTTGGCCACGTGCTGGCTGGAGATGCGCAGCGTGGCGCGGTCTTCCATCAGGCCGATGTCGTTGATGTCGGGCACCTTGGAGCAGCCCACGCCCTGGTCGATCCAGCGCACCACGTAGCCCAGGATGCCCTGGATGTTGTTGTCCAGCTCCTGCTGCTTCTCCTCGTCCGACCAATTCGGGTTGCTGGACACGGGCACGGTGAGCAGGCCCGTGAGCAGGTTGTCGCGCTCGGCATCGGCGTCCACCTTCAGCAGCTCGGCCTGCACGTCCTTGACCTTGACCTGGTGGTAGTGCAGCGCGTGCAGCGTGGCACCCGTGGGGCTGGGCACCCAGGCGGTGTTGGCGCCGGCCTTCGGGTGGGCGATCTTCTGCTCCAGCATGGCGCGCATCATGTCCGGCATGGCCCACATGCCCTTGCCGATCTGCGCGCGGCCCGCGAGGCCCATGGACAGGCCCACCAGCACGTTGTTCTTCTCATACGCCTGGATCCAGGCGCTGGTCTTCATGTCGCCCTTGCGCACCATGGGGCCGGCCTGCATGGCCGAATGCATCTCGTCGCCGGTGCGGTCCAGGAAGCCCGTGTTGATGAAGGCGACGCGCGCGGGCGCCGCGGCAATGCAGGCCTTTAGGTTGACGGAGGTGCGGCGCTCCTCGTCCATGATGCCCAGCTTGACGGTGTTCTCCGGCAGACCCAGCACCTGCTCGACGCGGCCGAAAAGCTCATTGGCAAAGGCCACTTCGGCCGGGCCGTGCATCTTGGGCTTGACGATGTAGACGCTGCCGGTGCGCGAGTTGCGCAGGCCATTGGCGCCGTGGCCCTTCAGGTCGTGGATGGCGATCGCCGTGGTGACCATGGCGTCCAGGATGCCCTCGGGGATTTCCTGGCCCTCGGCACCCCACAGGATGGCCGGGTTGGTCATCAGGTGGCCGACGTTGCGCAGGAACATGAGCGAGCGGCCGTGCAGCTTCACTGGCTGGCCGTCGGCGCCGGTGTATTCGCGATCGGGGTTCAGGCCGCGGGTCATCTGCTGGCCGTCCTTCTGGAACGTCTCGGTCAGCGTGCCCTTCAGGATGCCCAGCCAGTTGCGGTAGCCCAGCGTCTTGTCCTCGGCGTCCACGGCGGCCACGGAGTCCTCCAGGTCCAGGATGGTGGACAGCGCGGCCTCGACCACCACGTCGGACACGCCGGCGGCGTCGGTCTTGCCGATGGGGGTGTCACGGTCGATGCGGATGTCGATGTGCAGGCCGTTGTTGGCCAGCAGCATGGACGACGGATTGGCCGCATCACCCTGCCAGCCGACGAACTGCGCGGCGTCCTTCAGGCCGGTCGTACCGCCGTTCTTCAGGCTGACCACGAGCTTGCCACCCTCGACCTTGTACCCGGCCACATCCTTGTGCGAGCCCTGCGCCAGCGGCACGGCCTGGTCCAGAAAGTCGCGGGCAAAAGCAATCACCTTCTCGCCGCGCTTGGGGTTGTAGCCGCGGCCCTTCTCGGCGCCGTCAGCCTCGTCGATCACGTCCGTGCCGTACAGCGCGTCGTACAGCGAGCCCCAGCGCGCGTTGGCGGCGTTGAGCGCGTAGCGGGCGTTCAGGATGGGCACGACCAGCTGCGGGCCGGCCTGCTCTGCCAGTTCCGCGTCCACGTTGGCCGTGGTGGCTTGCGCGCCCTTCGGGGGCTCGACCAGGTAGCCGATCTGGGTCAGGAACTGGCGGTAAGCGGCCATGTCCTTGATCGGGCCGGGGTTGGCCTGGTGCCAGGTGTCCAGCTTCTTCTGCAGGCGGTCGCGCTCGGCCAGCAGGGCGGCGTTCTTGGGCGCCAGGTCGGCCACCAGCGCGTCGAAACCCTTCCAGAAGGCCTCGTTCGACACGCCCGTGCCGGGCAGCACCTCCTGGTTGATGAAGTCGTGCAATTCGGTGGCCACCTGCAGGCCGTGGACCTGGGTGCGTGCAGCAGTCGTCGTAGTCGTCATGAATCAAACCCCTTGCGAACGATGGTGGAAAAACAGATGGGCGCAACGGCCGCGACGGGCCTTGCGAAGACTGTATTGCCTTTAATTAAGTTAATAAATAAGACGCAACTCTCTAAACTAATGACTTTTTTGCAAAAATCAACCACACTGCGCGGCCTTCCTGTGCCGTGCTCGTTCCGCAGCCGGGCAAATGGATAGCAAAATACATAGCTATAAGTCCTCGCGGGGCGCGGGTTTGCGCCGATTTTTCATTCCATCCCCTGTCGACCAGTCCCTCTCTCGTCGATCATGGACAAACTCAAAGCCTTCGAGTCCTTCGTCTCCATTGCCACGCGCGGCAGCCTGACGGCGGCGGCGCGCGCCGAAGGGGTGGCGCCGGCCATCATGGGGCGGCGCCTCGATGCACTGGAGGAGCACCTGGGCGTCAAGCTGCTGGTGCGTACCACGCGGCGCATCACCCTCACGCACGAGGGCAGTGCCTTCCTGGAGGACTGCCAGCGCCTGCTGGCCGACGTGGCCAACGCCGAGGCCAGCGTCTCGGCCGGCGGCGTCAAGGCCACGGGGCACCTGCGCATCACCGCGCCCGCGGGTTTTGGCCGGCGCCACGTCGCGCCGCTGGTGCCGCGCTTTCGCGACCTGCACCCGGACGTCGTCATTTCGCTGAACCTGTCGGACCGCGTGGTGGATCTGGCCGGCGAGGGCTACGATTGCGCGGTGCGCGTGGGCGACCTGCCCGATTCGTCCCTGGTCAGCGTGCGCCTGGCCGACAACCGCCGCCTGTGCGTGGCCACGCCCGAGTACCTGCGCCGCCGCGGCACGCCGCGCCACCCCTCGGAGCTGACGCAGCACGACTGCCTGACGCTGTCGAGCGACGCCTCGCAAACGCGCGGCTGGGCCTTTCGCGTGCCGCGCGAGGACGCAGTGGGCAGCGAGGTCATGCACGTCAAGCCCGGCGGGCCGCTGGACTGCTCGGACGGCCAGGTGCTGCACGACTGGTGCCTGGGCGGCTGGGGCATTGCCTGGCGCAGCACCTGGGAGGTCGAGGCCGAGATCGCCGCCGGCCGCCTGGTGGCCGTGCTGGAGGACTTCGCCGCCCCGCCCAACGGCATCTACGCCGTCTTCCCGCACGCCAAGCACCTGCCGCTGCGCGTGCGGCTGTGGATCGACTGGCTGCGCCAACACTACGCGCAGGGCGATTTCTGGGTGCGCGGGCCCAGTCCCTGACACCCGCTGCCTGCCCCTGCAAAACCCTGTTCCCGGATGAGAGACCCATGACCACCGAAGCCCTGCTGGCCTACGCCCACATCATGACCTTCCTGATGCTGGCCACCTTCCTCACCAGCGAGACCGCCCTGTGCCGCGCCGACTGGGTCAACCCGGCCGTGGTGCGGCGGCTGGTCCGGGTCAATGTTTTGAGCCTGCTGTCGGGCGTGCTGGTGCTGGCCAGCGGCCTGGCGCGCATCGCCTGGGGCGTCAAGGGCAGCGGCTGGTACTGGGCGCAGCCGCTCCTGCACGCCAAGATCACCCTGCTGGTGCTGATACTGGCGCTGTCGCTGCTGGCGGCGCGGCGCTACCGCGCCTGGCGCGGCCAGCTGGACGCGGGCGGCGCGCTGCCCGACGCGGCGCAGCTCAAGGGCACGCGCCGCCTGGTCATGTGGGCCGCGCACCTGATGGTGCTGGTGCCGCTGCTGGCGGTCTTTCTGGCGCGCGGCGTGGGCACACGCTGAGAGCCAGGCATGAAAAACCCCGCAGGCCGGGCGGCGTGCGGGGCGGGGGCGCAGCCGGCTGCGCTCAGGCGGCGGGCTTGTTCGACAGGCACTCCTTCATGAAGGCCTTGCGCGCATCGCCCTTGAGATTTTTGGTCTTGGCGTCGGCGTTGCAGGATTTCATGCGGGTTTTCTGGCCGGACGGTTGGGCGGGGCCCTGGCATTCCTTGATGAAGGCCTTGCGCTCGTCGCCCTTGAGGTTCTTCTCCTTGGCCTGGGCGCGGCAGGTCTCCTTGGTGATCGACGCGGGCGCAGGCGCGGTGGCCGTCGAGTCGCCCGCGGCCGGGATGGCGAGCGCCGGCAGGGCCAGGGCGGCCAGGGCCGCGGAAGCGATGAAGGTCTTGAGCGTCATGAAAATGCTCCAGCGAAGGGGTGGGTTGGATGCCCGGGGCCGTCTCTCGCACGCCACGCGGGCGAGCCAGCATAACGCCTGACCGGGGCGCCGGCACACCGGGGCGGCCCGTAGAATCCGCGCCCATGCTCTGTGTCAAACATGAATTGCTCGCCGCGCTGGCCGGCGAGCTGGAGAAGCTGCTGCCAGGCGCCGGCGCGCGTGCCGCCTTCGAGAACCCCAAGGTCGCGGCACACGGCGACCTGGCCTGCACCGCGGCCATGCAGCTGGCCAAACCCCTCAAGCAGAACCCGCGCCAGCTGGGCGAGCAGCTGCAGGCGGCGCTGCAGGCCACGCCCGCGTTCCAGCGCTGGGTGCAGGCCATCGAGATCGCCGGCCCGGGCTTTCTGAACCTGCGCCTGCGGTCCGAGGCGCGCCAGCAGGTGGTGCGCGAGGCGCTGTCCCAGGCGGACCGCTTCGGCCTGCAGCCCGCGCGCGGCGAAAAAGTCATCGTCGAGTTCGTCTCGGCCAACCCCACCGGCCCGCTGCACGTGGGCCACGGCCGGCAGGCGGCCATCGGCGATGCGCTCAGCAACCTCTACGCCACCCAAGGCTGGCAGGTGCACCGTGAGTTCTACTACAACGACGCGGGCGTGCAGATCGACACGCTGACCCGCAGCGTGCAGTTGCGCGCGCAGGGCGTCAGGCCGGGCGACGCCGGCTGGCCCGAGGCGGCCTACAACGGCGAATACATCCAGGACATCGCCGACGCCTACCTGGCCCGCGCCACCGTGCATGCCGACGACCGCGAGTTCACCGCCAGCGGCGACGCGCAGGACTATGAGGGCGTGCGCCAGTTCGCCGTCGCCTACCTGCGGGGCGAGCAGGACAAGGACCTGCAGGCCTTCAACCTGCGGTTCGACGAGTACTACCTGGAGTCCAGCCTGTACGAGCGCGGCCACGTCGAGGACACCGTGCGCCGCCTGGTGGCCAGCGGCCACACCTACGAGCAGGACGGCGCGCTGTGGCTGCGCACGACCGACTTCGGCGACGACAAGGACCGCGTGATGCGCAAGTCCGACGGCACCTATACCTACTTCCTGCCCGACGTCGCCTACCACATCCAGAAGTTCGAACGCGGATACGGACGCGCCATCAACATCCAGGGCACGGACCACCACGGCACCATCACCCGGGTGCGCGCCGGCCTGCAGGCGGCCGGGGCGGGCATCCCGCAGGGCTACCCCGACTACGTGCTGCACACCATGGTGCGCGTGGTCAGGGGCGGCGAGGAGGTCAAGATCAGCAAGCGTGCGGGCAGCTACGTCACGCTGCGCGATCTGATCGAGTGGACCAGCAAGGACGCCGTGCGCTTCTTCCTGCTGTCGCGCAAGCCCGACACCGAGTACACCTTCGACGTGGACCTGGCCGTGGCGCAGAACAACGACAACCCGGTGTACTACGTGCAGTACGCGCACGCGCGCATCTGCTCGGTGCTGCGCGGCTGGCGCGAGGACTACGACGTGGGCCAGCTGCGGGACGTGGACCTGTCCGCCCTGCAGGGCCCCCAGGCCCAGGCGCTGATGCTGCTGCTGGCGCGCTACCCGGAGATGCTCACCGCCGCCGCGGCCGGCAACGCACCGCACGACGTGACCTTCTACCTGCGCGAGCTGGCCGCCAGCTACCACAGCTACTACGACGCCGAGCGCATCCTGGTCGACGACGAGCGCATCAAGCTCGCCCGCCTGGCGCTGGTGGCGGCCACGGCGCAGGTGCTGCGCAACGGTCTGGCGGTGCTGGGCGTCGATGCCCCCGCCCGGATGTAGGCCCCCACCACAGCACGAGAACGTGTCATGAAACAGCAGCAGCAGCGCCAGAGCGGCGGCATCGTCCTCGGCCTCATCATCGGGGTGATCATCGGCCTGGGCGTGGCCCTGGCCGTCGCGGTCTACGTGACCAAGGTGCCCGTGCCCTTTCTCACCAAGCCCGGCCCGCGCGCCAGCGAGCAGGACGAGGCCCAGCGCAACCGCAACTGGGACCCCAACGCCCCCCTCTACGGCAAGAACCCGGCCCGGGCCCCGGCGCCCGCCGCGCCCGCCCCCACCCCCGCCCCTGCCCCCGAGGGTGCGGCCACCGCGGGCGTGCAGCAGGGGGCGGCCTCGCCCACCGCGACGCCCGCCGCGCCCGCCACCGGCGCCGAGCCCGACGGCAGTGCAGCCGCC
>NZ_DAMCAM010000060.1:0-17269 GCF_032059615.1 Melaminivora sp.
GGCGCCAGACGCTGCCCATCTCCAGGCCGATCACGCCCGAGCCGATGACGCCCAGGCGCTTGGGCACGGATTCGAGTGCCAGCGCGCCGTCGTTGGACAGGATGTTGATCTCGTCGAAATCCACGTCCGGCAGCGCGCGCGCGTTGGAGCCGGTGGCCACCACGATCTGCTTGCCGACCAGCGTCTCGTTGCTGGCGCCCTGCACCTGGATCTCGTAGCCGCCCTCCACCGCCTTGGCGAACGAGCCGCGGCCGTGGAAGAAGCTGACCTTGTTCTTCTTGAACAAGTACAGGATGCCGTCGTTGTTCTGCTTCACCACGGTGTCCTTGCGGCCGATCATGGTCGGCACGTCCATGCTGACCTTGCCGGTGCTGATGCCGTGCTCGGCAAAGTGCTTGTTGGCGTGCTCGAAGTACTCGGACGATTGCAAGAGCGCCTTGGACGGGATGCAGCCCACGTTGGTGCAGGTGCCGCCGGGCGCGGGGCCGCCCTTGTCATTGGTCCAGGCGTCGATGCAGGCGACCTGCATGCCGAGTTGCGCTGCGCGGATGGCCGCGATGTAGCCGCCGGGGCCGGCGCCGATGACGATGACGTCGAATTGCTTGCTCATGGTGTTGTCGGAAATTGGTTGGCTGAATGGAAAAACCCACCGCAGGGCCGGGCCGAGGGTGGGTTTGCCGAAAAAGGAAAGCGAGGGGCCGACCCGCTGGCTGTCAGAGGTCGAACAGCAGGCGCGAGGGGTCTTCCAGCGCGTCCTTCATGGCCACCAGGCCCAGCACGGCCTCGCGGCCGTCGATGATGCGGTGGTCGTAGGACATCGCCAGATAGTTCATCGGGCGCACCACGACCTGGCCGTTCTCGACCACGGCGCGGTCCTTGGTGGCGTGCACGCCCAGGATGGCCGACTGGGGCGGGTTGATGATGGGGGTGGACATCATCGAGCCGAAGGTGCCGCCGTTGCTGATCGAGAACGTGCCGCCGGTCATCTCCTCGATGCCCAGCTTGCCCTCGGCGGCCTTCTTGCCGAATTCGGCAATCTTCTTTTCGATGTCGGCAAAGCTCATCTGGTCGGCGTTGCGCAGGATCGGCACGACCAGGCCGCGCGGCGAGCCCACGGCAATGCCGATGTCGAAGTAGCCGTGGTACACGATGTCGTTGCCGTCCACGCTGGCGTTGATCACCGGGAACTTCTTCAGGGCGTGCACCGCGGCCTTGACGAAGAAGCTCATGAAGCCGAGCTTGACGCCGTGCTCCTTGGTGAACTGGTCCTGGAACTTCTTCCTCAGCTCCATCACCGGGGCCATGTTGACCTCGTTGAAGGTGGTCAGGATGGCGTTGGTGGACTGCGACTGCAGCAGGCGCTCGGCAATGCGCGCGCGCAGGCGCGTCATGGGCACGCGCTGCTCGGGGCGGTTGCCCAGGTCGGGCGCGCCGGCCGGCGCGGCCACCTGGGGCAGCGCCTTGGTGGGCACGCCCGTGGGGATGACGGCTGCGGTGGACTTGGCAGCGCCGCTGGAGGCGGCCAGCGCGTCGCCCTTGGTCACGCGGCCGTCCTTGCCGCTGCCCTGCACGTCACTGGCCGACAGGCCCTTTTCCGACAGGATCTTGGCAGCGGCCGGCATGGCCACATCGCCCTTGCTGCCGCCCACGGCAGGTGCGGCAGGCGCGGCAGCTGCGGAGGGTGCAGCGGCAGCGGATGCGGCAGCCGGAGCCGACGCCGGTGCCGCAGTGGAAGCCACGGCATTGGTGTCGATGCGCGCGATGGTCTGCTCGGAGGCGACGGTGGCGCCGTCGGCCTGCAGGATCTCGGCCAGCACGCCGGCAGCGGGCGCGGGCACCTCCAGCACGACCTTGTCGGTCTCGATCTCGATCAGGATCTCGTCCTGGGCGACGGCCTCGCCGGCCTTCTTCTTCCACGACATCAGCGTGGCCTCGGCCACGGATTCGGACAGCTGGGGAACCTTGACTTCAACGATGGACATTTGTGAATGCTTTCCAAAAAGGGTTTTGTCTGTACTGAGGGATCGCGGCCTTGGCCTTACTTGGTCAGGACAAAACCCTTGAGCTTGGCAAACGCTGCTTCGACCAGCGCCTTTTGCTGCTCCTGGTGCAGGTGGGCGTAGCCCACGGCGGGCGATGCCGATGCGGCGCGGCCGGCGTAGCCGAGCTTCTGGCCCGTCTGCATGTTCTCGTGGATGTTGTGCTGGATGAAGAACCAGGCGCCCTGGTTCTGCGGCTCGTCCTGGCACCACACGAGTTCGGTGGCCTTGGGGTATTTCTTCAGCTCGGCAGCGAAGGCCTTGTGCGGGAAGGGGTAGAGCTGCTCGACGCGCACGATGGCCACGTCCTGGCGCTCGGCCTCGGCGCGTTTCTTGACCAGGTCGTAGTACACCTTGCCCGAGCAGGCGATGACGCGCTTGACCTTGGCGGCGTTCTGCGCGACGGCCCCGTCCTGCTCGCCCAGCACGGTGCGGAAGGCGCCTTCGGTGAACTCGGACACGGGCGAGGTCGCATCCTTGTTCCGCAGCAGCGACTTCGGCGTCATGATGACCAGGGGCTTCCTCAGGTTGCGCACCATCTGGCGGCGCAGCACGTGGAAGATCTGGCTGGCCGTGGTGGGCTGCACGATCTGCATGTTGGCCTCGGCGGCCAGCTGCATGAAGCGCTCCAGGCGCGCCGAGCTGTGCTCGGGGCCCTGGCCTTCGTAGCCGTGCGGCAGCATCAGCGTCAGGCCGTTGATGCGGCCCCACTTCACTTCGCCCGAGGCGATGAACTGGTCGATCACGACCTGCGCACCGTTGGCGAAGTCGCCGAACTGCGCCTCCCAGATGACCAGGGTGTTGGGGTCGTTGGAGGCGTAGCCGTACTCGAACGCCAGCACCGCCTCTTCCGACAGGATGGAGTCGATGACCACGAACGGCGCCTGGTTCTCGGCGACGTTCGAGAGGGGCACGTAGGTGCCCTCGTCCCACTTCTCGCGCTTCTGGTCGTGGATGACGGCGTGGCGGTGCGTGAAGGTGCCGCGACCGCTGTCCTCGCCCGACAGGCGGATGGGATAGCCCGAGGCGACCAGCGAGGCGAACGCCATGTGCTCGCCCATGCCCCAGTCCACGTTGAGCTCGCCCCGGCCCATGGCGGCGCGGTCATCCAGCACCTTCTTGACCAGCATGTGCGGCGTGACGCCCTCGGGCAGCGTGGTGATGCGCTCGGCCAGGCGCCTCCACTCGGCCAGCGGGATGGCAGTGTCGCCAGCGTCCGTCCAGGTCTTGCCCAGGAAGGGGCTCCAGTCCACAGCGTACTTGCTCTTGAAGTTGGTCAGCACCGGATCGACCGTGTGCTTGCCCTCTTCCATGGCGGCGCGATAGGCCTTCGCCATGTCGTCACCCAGGGTCTCGCCCAGGCCCTGCGCAGCCAGCTTGTCGGCGTAGAGCTTCCTCGTGCCGGGGTGCTGGGCGATCTTCTTGTACATCAGCGGCTGGGTGAGCATGGGCGTGTCCTGCTCGTTGTGGCCCAGCTTGCGGTAGCAGACGATGTCCACCACCACGTCGCGCGCAAACTCCATGCGGTATTCCAGCGCCAGCTGCATGGCCAGGCACACGGCTTCCGGGTCGTCGCCGTTCACGTGCAGCACGGGCGACTCGATCATCTTCACGATGTCGGTGCAGTACAGCGTCGAGCGCAGGTCGCGCGGGTCCGACGTGGTGAAGCCGATCTGGTTGTTGATGATGATGTGCACCGTGCCGCCGGTGGTGTAGCCGCGCGTCTCTGACAGCGCCAGAGTCTCCTGGTTCACGCCCTGGCCAGCGAATGCCGCGTCGCCGTGCACCAGCACCGCCAGCACCTGCTTACCCTTGGGGTCACCCCGACGGTCCATGCGCGAGCGCACCGAGCCCTCGACCACGGGGTTGACGATCTCAAGGTGCGAGGGGTTGAAGGCCAGTGCCAGGTGCACCGGGCCGCCCGGGGTGGACACGTCCGACGAAAAGCCCGCGTGGTACTTCACGTCGCCGGCGGGCAGGTCCTCGGGGGCGGTGTGGTCGAACTCGGCAAACAGGTCCTTGGGCATCTTGCCCAGGGTGTTGACCAGCACATTCAGGCGGCCGCGGTGCGCCATGCCGATGACCAGCTCCTGGATGCCGGAGCTGCCGGCCGAGTTGATCAGCTCGTCCATTGCGGCGATGAAGCTCTCGCCACCTTCGAGCGAGAAGCGCTTCTGGCCGACGTACTTGGTGTGCAGGAAGCGCTCCAGGCCTTCGGCGGCCGTGAGGCGCTCGAGGATGCGCTTCTTCTTCTCGGCATCGAACTGGGGCTTTGCGCGGATCGACTCGAGTTTTTGCTGCCACCAGCGCTTCTGGTTCTGGTCGGTGGTGTACATGTACTCGGCGCCGATGGTGCCGCAGTAGGTCTCGCGCAGAGCGTTGATCAGCTCGCGCAGCGGCATGCTCTCCTTGCCGAAGAAGGTGTTGCCGACGTTGAACACCGTCTCCTGGTCGGCGTCGGTGAGGCCGTAGAACGACGGCTCCAGCTCGGGAATGCTCGGGCGCTCCTGGCGCTTGAGCGGATCGAGGTCGGCCCAGCGCTGGCCCACGTTGCGGTAGGCGGCGATGAGCTGCTGCACGCCCACGCGCTTCCTGCCCAGCTCGGAGTCGGCGCCGGTGGCGATGACGACCTGGGTGCCGCCCTGCTTGGCGCGCTCGGCAAAGGCGTTGATGACGGGCAGGTGCGGCACGTCGCGCGCATCGCTGCCATCGACCGCGGGCACATGCTGCAGCGCATCGAAGTATTCGCGCCACGAGTCCGGCACGCTACCGGGGTTGGCAAGGTAGCTTTCGTACATCTCCTCGACATAGGGCGCGTTGCCGCCGAAGAGATAGGTGTTGCCCTGGTAGGCTTGGTAGACGGACGTGGGTTCGCTCATTGCTGCGCTGACCTCCGCTTCCCTCCGGGGAAGCTTGAGCTGGTTGTGTGAAAAACCTTCCGCGGCACGGCTGAACCGGTTGGCGGATGCGACTGTGGCAGGGGAAGGACCTGGTGCGGCAGGTATTGTGCCACCGATGCCCCCGCGGGCCCGGGCATGCAGCAGATGCTTTCCAGGCATGCGGCTGGCTTACATTTGCACCGTGTCCTTCCCGGGTTGCCCATGACCGCCTCCTCTCTGCAAGGCCGAACGCTGCTGCTCGTCCTCATTGCCGCAACAGTGGGTTTTGCCGCCATCCTGTGGCCGTTCAACGGCGCCGTCTTCTGGGGCGTGGTGCTGGCCATCCTGTTCACGCCGCTGCACCGGCGGCTGCTCGCGCGCATGCCGCGCTGGCCCAATCTGGCGGCCTTCCTCACCCTGTGCCTATGCCTGCTGGTCGTCATCCTGCCGACGGCGCTGATCGGCGCGTCCATGGTGCAGGAGGCGAGCGTCGCCTACAACCGCCTGCGCTCGGGCCAGCTCAACTTCGGCGAATACGTGCAGCAGGTGCTGGACGCGCTGCCGCCCTGGGCCGTCTCGCTGCTGCAGCGCTTTCACCTGACGTCCATGTCCGAGGTGCAGGAGCGGCTGACCTCGCTGGGCGCGCAGGCCAGCAAGGTGCTGGCCACCAAGGCCCTGGACATGGGTCAGAACACGCTGCAGTTCATCGTGTCGCTGGGCGTCATGCTGTACCTGCTGTTCTTCCTGCTGCGCGATGGCACGGCGCTGGTGCAACGCATCCGCGACGCCATCCCCATGGACGATGGCCACAAGCGCCAGCTGGGCGAAAAATTCACCACCGTGATCCGCGCCACCGTCAAGGGCAACATCGTGGTGGCCGCGGTGCAGGGTGCCCTGGGCGGCCTGATCTTCTGGGTGCTGGACATCCAGGGCCCGGTCATGTGGGGGGTGCTGATGGCCTTCCTGTCGCTGCTGCCGGCCGTGGGCGCCAGCCTGATCTGGGGGCCGGTGGCCATCTATTTCTTTGCCACGGGCGCGGTGTGGCAGGCCAGCATCCTCACCGCCTTCGGCCTGGGCGTGATCGGGCTGGTGGACAACCTGCTGCGCCCCCTCCTGGTGGGCAAGGACACCAAGATGCCCGACTACGTGGTGCTGATCTCCACCCTGGGCGGCATGGCGCTGTTCGGGCTGATGGGCTTCGTGATCGGGCCGGTCATCGCCGCCCTGTTCATGGCCGTGTGGGACCTGTTCGCGCCGCCGCGCCGGGGCGCCGGCTAGCGGAGCGACGCCTCTCCATGCGCGGCAGGCTCAATCGGCATTTCTTCGTCGCCGCGGCGCTGGCGCTGTGCCTGGGCGTGGTTCTGCTGCTGGCGCGTGCCTTGCACACGCTGCACACCGAGCAGTGGCAGCACGCCGAGCAGACCAACGCCACGCTGGCGCACACGCTCGAGCAGAACATTGCCCGCACCATCGACAGCTTCGACCGCTCGCTGGTCGGCGTGGTCAGCAGCCTGGAGCAGTTCGACACCGCCCACATGAGTCCCACGCTGCGCTCGGCCCTCTTGTTCGACCATTCGCTGCGCTCGCGCGGCCGGGGCGAGGTGGCGGTGCTGGACATCCATGGCGACGTGGTCATCGAGTCGGGCTCGGTGCTGCCGCGCGCCTTCAACCTGGCCGACCGGGACTACTTCCGCGCCCACATGCGCGAGAACTTCCGCGGCCTCTACGTCGGGCGGCCCGTGCAGGCACGGCTGTCGGGCGGCGCAGCGAGCCTGCCGCTCAGCCGTGCCTATTACCACTCCGACGGCAGCCTCGGCGGCGTGGTGGTAGGCACCATCCGCAGCGGCTATTTCGAAGAACTGTTCGCCTCGGTGGACCTGGGGCCCAGCAGCCGGATCGTGCTGTGGCGCGATGACGGCTCGGTCCTGGCGCAGTTCTCCCCGGGGGGCACCACCCCGCTGCAGCTGGGGCCGCAACAGCTGCAGCGCATGCTCGCAAGCGAGGCCGGCACCTTCATCGACGAGCGGCCCGCCCCGGGTGACCCGGCGATGCTGCACGCCTTTCGCCGCCTGAGCGATTACCCGCTGATCGTGAGCGTGGACCAGCCGGTCGCCACCATCGACGCACGCTGGCGCAGCGCGGCCCTGGTGCCGGCGCTGCTGGCGCTGGTGCTGATCGCCGCCTTCCTCGCCCTGACCTGGGCGTTTCTGCGCGAGCTGGACCGCCGCCAGGCCGTCAGCGCCCAGCTTGCGCGGGCCGAGCACGACCTGCGCACCATCCTGAACAACCTGCCCTCGCGCGTCGGCTACTGGGACGCGGCGCTGCGCAACCGCTTCGCCAACGATGGCTACCGGCGCCTGCTGGGCGCCACGCCCGCGCAGCTGGCCAGCCAGCGCCTGCCCGAACTGCTGGGCGAGCCGGGTTACGCGCCCTTTGCCGCGCACGTCGAGCATGCGCTGCAGGGGCAGCGCCAGATGTTCGAGCTCGACCTGCCGGCAGACGATGCCGGCGGGGCGCGCCACCTGCGCTGCACCCTGGTGCCCGACCTGGACGCGGCCAGCGCGCGCGTGCAGGGCTTTTTCGTGCAGATCGACGACCTGACCGAGCGCAAGCGCATGGAGGACCTGCTGTTCGAGGAAAAGGAGCGCGCACGCCTGACGCTGCAGTCCATCGGCGATGCCGTGCTGTGCACCGATGCTGAGGGACGCATCACCTTCATCAACCCGGCGGCCGAGGATCTCACCGGCTGGCAGTCCTTCGACGCGGCCGGCCAGCCCGTGGAGCAGGTGGCCATCCTCGTGCCGGCCGCCGGCGACGTGGCGCCGCAGGACGCCCCGCCCCACCCCATGCTCCTGGCCCTGGCCCGGGGCCGCGGCCACGCCGCCCAGCGCGGCCAGGTGCTGCGCCGGCGTGGCGGCGGGCAGGTGGAGGTCGAGGAGACGGCGCGGCCCATCCACGACCGCGAGGGCCAGGTCAGCGGCGCCGTCATGGTGCTGCGCGACGTCACCCACGCGGTGGAGCTGGCGCGCCGCCTCGAACACCTGGCCCGGCACGACGCGCTCACCGGCCTGCCCAACCGCCTGGCGCTGCAGGAGCGGGCTGCCCAGGCCATCGCCCTGGCCGGGCGCGACGGGCAGCAGCTGGCCGTCATGTACCTGGACCTGGACGGCTTCAAGCAGGTCAACGACACCCTCGGGCACGACGCCGGCGACCTGCTGCTGGCGCAGGTCGCCCAGCGCTTTCTGCAGGCCGTGCGCGCCAGCGACACGGTCTGCCGCCAGGGCGGCGACGAGTTCATCGTGCTGCTGCCGCAGGTGAGCGGCGCCGAACAGGCGGCGGCGGTGGCGCGCAAGCTGCTCGATGCCTGCGCGCCCGCCTTCATGCTGGGCGGCACGCCCGTGCACGTGGGCCTGAGCGGCGGAGTGGCGCTGTACCCGCGGCACGGCGACGGGTTCGAGGCCCTGGCGCGCTGCGCCGACGCGGCGCTGTACGCCGCCAAGCGCCGCGGGCGTGGCTGCGTGATGCTCGCGCCGGCGCCAGGCCAGGCCGACCCACTGTGGCTTGCCGGCCTGGGCGGCCCCGGCGGGCTGCAGCCCGCCGACAGCTGAACTTCTGTTTGAATAGCATTAACTCAAGGCCCTGCAAGGGTTTGAGCCACATTTCACCCCAAATTCACCGGCCATTTGCCATCCCCCCACTTGGACCGGCCGGGCAGGCAGGCCACACTGGAGCCAGCGCAGACAGGAGAACCCCATGACCGACACCTTCGCCGCCCATCCATCCCCAGCCACCCCGACCACCGCCGCTGCCGCTGCCGCTGCCGCTGCCGCTGCCGCTGCCGCCAACACGGTCTATGCCTGCATCGATGGCCTGGCGCCGACGCATGCCGTCGTGGACGGCGCCGTCTGGGCCGCCGAGCGCTTGGGCGCGCCCCTGGCGCTGCTGCACACCCTGCAGCAGCCCGAGCCGCTGCCCCCCGTGGGCGACTACAGCGGCGTGATCGGCATGGGCGCGCAGGATCTGCTGCTCGAGCGGCTCAATGCGCTGGACGAAGAGCGCACCCAGCTGGCGCACGAGGCCGCCCGGCGCATGCTCGAGGCCGCGCGCGAGCGCGTGCCCGCTGCCGCGGCGACTGGTCTGCGCACCCTGCTGCACCACGGCGAGCTGACCGACGTGCTGCTGGAGCAGGAACCCCAGGCGCGGCTGTTCGTCCTGGGCAGCAACCACCGCCCGTCCGCCGCGCGCAAGCTGCGGCTGGACTACCGGGTCGAAGGCGTGGTGCGCAACGTGCGCCAGCCGGTCATGGTCATGGCGCGGCCCGAATTCACGCCGCCCACCGGTTTCGTCGTAGCCTACGACGGCAGCGCCACGGCGCACCGCGCGGTGCAGGCGGTGGCGCGCAGCCCGCTGCTGCGCGGCATGCCGGGCCTGTTGGCCATGGCGGGCGAGCCCACGCAGCAGGCGCACGAGTGCCTGCAGGAAGCCAGCGCGCTGCTGCAGGCGGCCGGCTTTTCGGTGGACGTGCGCGTCATCCCCGGCGCGCCGGAAGAAGCCATCCCCGGCCTGATGGACGAGCGCCCGCAGGACCTGCTGGTGCTGGGCGCCTACGGCCACTCGCGCATCCGCCAGCTCATCGTGGGCAGCACCACCACGGCGCTGCTGCGCCTGTCCAACGTGCCGGTGCTGGTGCTGCGCTGAACCTTCTGTCAGGACACTTCGGCGCTTTCCACGGGGGCGTCCAGCGCCGACGCCACCAGGCGCCGGGTGTAGGGGTGCTGCGGCTGGTTCAGCACCTGCCCGACGGGGCCGCTTTCGACCACCTCGCCGTCCTTCATGACCAGCACCTCGTGCGCCATGGCCGCCACCACCGCCACGTCGTGGGTGATGAGCAGGTAGGACAGCGCGCGCTCCTTCTGCAGCCGCTGCAGCAGCGCCAGCACCTGCTGCTGGATGGTCACGTCCAGCGCGCTGGTCGGCTCGTCGAGCACCAGCAGCTGCGGCTCGACGACGAGCGCGCGGGCAATCGCCAGGCGCTGGCGCTGGCCGCCGGAGAACTCGTGCGGATAGCGGTCCAGCAGGCCGGGGAACTGAGCCTCGGCCAGGCCCACCTCACCCAGCATGGCGGCCACACGCGCGCGCTGCGCACCGGCGGCCAGTTGCGGCTCGTGCACGCGCAGGCCTTCGCCGACGATCTCGGCCACCGTCATGCGCGGCGACAGCGAGGAGAACGGATCCTGGAAGACCACCTGCACCCGGCGGCGCAGCGCCTGGTTGTGCGCGCTGTTGCGCTGCGCGGGCTGCTGCCAGGGCTGGCCAGCCACGGCCAGCGTGCCCCGGCTGGGCAGCAGGCCCAGCAGCGCCTGGGCCAGCGTGGACTTGCCCGAGCCCGACTCGCCCACCACACCCAGCGTGCGGCCCTGCGGCAGGGAAAACTCCGCCCCCCGCACGGCGACGAACTCGCCGCGCGAGAACCAGCCGCGCACGCCCGGCAGCGGCACCGGGTAGGCCACGCGCAGACCCTGCGCCAGCGCGGCAGGCGGCGCATCGGGTGGCACGGGCGCATCGAGTACGTCGCGCTGCGGCGTGCTGTGGATCAGCCGGCGCGTGTAGGCATGCTGCGGCGCGGCAAAGACCTGCGCCACCGCGCCCTGCTCGACCAGGTGGCCCTGCTCCATCACGGCCACGCGGTCGGCAAAGCGGCGCACCAGCTGCAGGTCGTGGGTGATGAGCAGCACCGCCATGCCGGTCTGGCGCTGCAGGTCGGACAGCAGCTCGAGGATCTGCCCGCGCAGCGTGACGTCCAGCGCCGTGGTCGGCTCGTCGGCCAGCAGCAGGCGCGGGCGGCTGGCCAGCGCCATGGCGATCATGGCGCGCTGGCGCTGCCCGCCCGAGAGCTGGTGGGGAAAGCCCTGCGCGCGCCGCGCCGGCTCGGGGATGCCGGTCGATGCCAGCAATTCGATAGCACCAAGTCCAGCCTGGACGCGGCCCAGCGCCTGTTTCAGCATCAAAACCTCGGCCACTTGCTCGCCCACCGTCATGAGCGGGTTGAGCGCCGTCATGGGCTCCTGGAAGATCATGGCGATATCGCCGCCGCGCACGCCGCGCAGTTCGCGCTCGGGCAGCGCCAGCAGGTCGCCGCGCCCCTGCAGCAGCGCCCGGCCCTGCACCCGGGCATCGCCCGCCAGGCGCAGCAGCGACAGTGCCGTGACCGTCTTGCCGGAGCCCGACTCGCCCACCAGGGCCAGTTTTTCACCGGCATGGATGTCGAAGCTCACGCCGTGCACCACCGGCTTGGCGCCAAAGGACACGCGCAGGTCCCGCACCTGCAGCAGGGGCTGGTCGCTCATGGCGGGCGCTGGGGCGGTGTCGGGAGCGCCTGTCATTGGCCAGCCTTGCGCGGGTCGAGCGCGTCGCGCAGCGCATCGCCCATGAAGGTGAGCAGCAGCAGCGTGGTGACCAGCACGGCAAAGGTGGACAGCGAGATCCACCACGCATCGATGTTGTTCTTGCCCTGACTCAGCAGCTCGCCCAGGCTGGGTGTGCCCGGTGGCACCCCAAGCCCCAGGAAGTCTAGCGAAGTCAGCGCCAGGATGGCCGCGCCCATGCGAAACGGCAGGAAGGTGACCACCGGCGTCATGCTGTTGGGCAGGATGTGGCGCCAGATGATCTGCCCGTTCTGCACCCCCAGGGCGCGCGCGGCCTTGACGTAGTCGAGCTGGCGGTTGCGCAGGAACTCGGCGCGCACGTAGTCCGACAGGCCCATCCAGCCAAAGAGCGACAGCAGTGCCAGCAAGAGCGCCAAGCTGGGCGCGAACACCGCGCTGAAGATGATGAGCAGGTACAGCTCGGGCATGGAGCCCCAAATCTCGATGAAGCGCTGGAAGGCCAGGTCCACCTTGCCGCCAAAAAAACCCTGCACCGCGCCGGCGGCCACCCCCAGCACCACGCCCACGGCCGTGAGCGCCAGGCCGAACAGCACGCTGACGCGAAACCCGTAGATCAGCTGCGCCAGCATGTCGCGGCCGCGGTCGTCCGTGCCCAGCCAGTTCTCGCGCGAGGGCGGCGAGGGGTTGGGCTCCTGGCTGAAATAGTTCAGCGTGCCGGCGCCGTAGCGGTTGGGCGGGTACAGCGCCCAGTTGCCGCCCTCGGTGATGCGCTGGCGCACGAAGGGGTCGAGGTAGTCGGCGGGCGTGGGGAAGTCGCCCCCGAAGGTGGTCTCCGGGTAGTCACGCACCAGGGGAAAGTACAGCTGCCGCTCGTAGCGCACGACCAGCGGCCGGTCGTTGCTGATGAGCTCGGCGGCCAGGCTGAGCGTGACCAGGGTGCAGAACAGTACCAGGCTCCAGTAGCCCAGGCGGTTGGCGCGGAAACGCCGCCAAGCGCGGCGGCGGGGCGAGGCGCTGGAGGGGGCAGGTCTTGAAGCAGGTTCAGCGGGCATCGCGCAGCAAAAGGGTTTGGCTGTAGCTCAGGAAACCCTCCAGATGGGTTTCGATGATGGCTACCGTGATGGGCAGCTGCAGCTTTTGGTAATCGTGCACGGCAATGTTGCGAAAGCCGACCATGCGCTGCAGCTCGTCGGCCAGCGCTGGCTCGATGACTCCGCCGCGCGCCAGCAGGGCAAACACATCGCGCGCGCTTTGCGGCACGCCCAGGCGGTCACGGCGTACCAGGTGCTGGCCCATGTCCAGCGCAGCCTCGCAGGCTCGCTGGATATTCAGGATGGCGGCATCCTGGCGCGTGAAGTCAGCGGCAAAGCTGTCCGGGTCGCGGAAATATTCTTCGCGGGCACGCGCCACACAACGCTCTATGGTGGCAGCCTTGTTGAGCAATACGTCGTCAGCCATAGACCCTCCCTCTGCGCAAGATATCTTCGAGCAGCCCGGAGCGGGCTGCGTCGAGGTCAGTCTTCTGGCTCAGGATGGCCGCTTCGTACAGTGCCGCCTGGCTGTCGCGCGCCCACCAGCGCTGGCCTGTGGTCACGATCTGGTACTGCATGACTGTCGAGGCGGCGCGCAGATCGAGCAGGTCCACGGCAGGCCCGGCGACGTCTGTCAGGTCCGCGGCCAGTGTCCACAGGACGAGTGGGTCGGCATAGCCCTCGACCAGAACTGCCATGTCCAGATCGCTGTCCGATCGGGCCGTGCCCTGCACACGACTGCCAAAGCCGTACACCGCCAGCAGCCCCGGCAGGTGTACCTGCGCGCGGGCGACCAGCCGGTCTGCCAGATCCTTGTCAACGGTTGTCGCCTCGTCCACTGGATTTCCTCAATCAAACTTCACCCGCGGATCGACCCAGACATAGCACAGGTCGGAAATCAGCTTGGTCACCAGCCCGATCAGCGTGAACAGGAACAAAGTGCCCAGCACCACGGGATAGTCGCGGCGAATCACGCTCTCGTAGCTCAGCAGCCCCAGGCCGTCGAGCGAGAACAGCGTCTCGATCAGCAGCGAGCCGGCGAAGAAGGCGCCGACGAAGGCCGCCGGGAAGCCGGTGACGATGGGGATCAAGGCGTTGCGAAACACGTGCTTGTACAGCACCTGGCGCTCGGACAGGCCCTTGGCGCGCGCCGTCAGCACGTATTGCTTGCGAATCTCCTCCAGAAAGGCGTTTTTCGTCAGCATGGCCGTGACCGCGAAGCTGCCCGCGACCATGGCGGTGACGGGCAGCGCGATGTGCCACAGGTAGTCCACGATGCGCGCGCCCCAACTCAGTTCGTCCCAATTGGCCGAGGTCAGCCCGCGCAGCGGGAACCACTGCAGCTGCCCGCCGAAGATGACCAGCAGCGCCACGCCCAGCACGAAGCCGGGGATCGCGTAGCCCACCAAAATGACCAGTGTGGTGACGAAATCGAAGCGCGAGCCGGCGCGCACCGCCTTGGCCACGCCCAGCGGCACGGCGACCAGGTAGCTGATGAAAAACGTCCACAGGCCCAGGCTGATCGATACGGGCAGCTTTTCCTTGATGAGTTGCCATACGTCCTTGTTCTGAAAGAAGCTGCGCCCCAGGTCGAAGCGCGCAAACTGGCCCAGCATCTGGATGAAGCGCTCGTGCGGCGGCTTGTCGAAACCGTAGAGCTGCTTGATCTGCGCGAGGCGCTGGGGGTCCACCCCCTGCGCGCCGCGGTAGGCCATGCCGCCGCCCTCGCCCGCCCCGCCGCCGCCCGCGCCCATGCCGGCCTTGGCCTCGGCCAGATACTGCTCCACCGGCCCCCCGGGCACGAACTGGATGACGACGAAGGTCAGCAGCAGCACGCCCAGCAACGTGGGCAGCATGAGCAGCAGGCGCTTGAGGATGTAGGCGAACATGGCGTCAGGCCCCGGGCGCGGGCGGCTGCCCCTGCAGGCAGGCGCCCGCGCGGAGGGACGGAACAGGCGGGGCAGTCATGGGATGGCTCCTCAAGGGGGATTCATGGCAGAGCGGCCTACAAGAGCGGCTCATATCCAGCGCCGCACCCGCCGCCGGTAGTCGTCGTAGGCCGGGCCGAACCGCCCGGCCAGCGCACGCTCCTCCGGCAGGATCTGAAACCGGGTGATGAAGGCGACGAACACCGCCACCGCCAGCAGGGCCGCCGCGCTGCCCAGCCACAGGCACCAGGCCAGCAGCACCAGCGCCATGCCCAGGTACATGGGGTTGCGCGTGATGCGATAGGGCCCACCCTGCACCACGGCGCGTGAGCGCTCGGGCACCAGGGGGCTGGCGGTGGTGCGGTGGCGCCGAAACAGCGCCAGGCTCCACAGGGCCAGCCCCAGGCCGGCGCCCGCACACAGGAGCGCCAGCGGCAGGCGCAGGGCGAAGTCGATGCCCGGGCCAAGGGGCAGCCGGGCCAGTCCCCAGGCCAGCAGGGCGCACAGCAGGCCGACCAGGGGCGGCGGGATCTTGTGTTCCAGGGTTTTCATGAAAATTCAAGCAAAAACAGCGCAAATCCTTGCCAGTCAACGACAAGGCGCTATGGTTTTTCAGACCACCAGGTCTCCACCGCCCACATCTCGCCAGGCAAATACGGCGGCACCACATCGGGGCGCGCAAGGCGCCAGGCGTTATAGGCCATGCGGTGCGTGCCGGCCGACCACTGCGGAATCAGATAGTGCTCGTGGGCGACGATGCGGTCCAGCGCATGGCAGGCGGGCAGCAGCTGGTCGAGCGTCCGGGCCGAGACCATGGCCGCGATGGCGGCATCCACCGCCGGGTTCTTCACGCCGGGGAAGTTGCCCGAATCCTCCTGGTCCGCGGCCTGGCTGCCAAACAGGTCGGCGAACTCCTGCCCCGGGTTGTTCGTGCCCTGGTAGGCGATGGTGGTGATGTCGAAGTCGAACTTCTGCAGCCGCTGCTGGTACAGCGCAAAGTCCACTGAGCGGAACTTCAGTGTGATGCCGAGCTTTTGCAGGTTGTGCATCCACGACGACAGGGTGCGCATGCCGCCCTCGCTGCTGTCCATGTATTCGAGCACGAAGGGCTGGCCGGCCGCGTTGCGCAGCACGCCGTCGCCCTGCACCTGCCAGCCGGCCTGCCGCAGCAGGGCCTGCGCGCGGCGCAGGTTGGCTCGCAACTCGGCGGCGTCCCGCGGGGCGGGCGGCTCGGCCATGGGGCCGAAGACGCTGTCGGGCAGCTGCGCGCGCCAGGGCTCGAGCAGCGCCAGCTCCGCCGCGGTCGGCAGGCCGCGCGCCTCGCACAGGGTGTTGCCGAACAGGCCGTGCACGCGCTGGTAGGCGCCATAGAACAGGCGCCGGCTCATCCACTCGAAGTCGAACGCCAGGCCCAGAGCCTCGCGCACGCGCCGGTCCTGCAGGAAGGGGCGGCGCGTGTTCAGCACGAAGCTCTGGAAGCCCGAAGGCAGCTTGTGGGCAAATTCACCCTTGACCAGCTCGCCGCTGTCGAACTTCTTGCCGTTCACACGCCGCGCCCAGTCGCCGGCGCTGAAAAAACGCATCAGGTCGAATTCGCCCGCCTTCAGCGCCTCCAGCCGCGCCGTGCTGTCCTTGTAGATCTTGACGAGGACCCGGTCGAAGTTGGCCGTGCCCCGGCGCACCGGCAGGTCGCGCGCCCAGTACTGCGGGTCGCGCACGTAGGTGATGTCCTTGCCGAAATTGACCGGCCCGATGCGGTAGGGCCCGCTGCCGATGGGCACGTCCATGACCACCTGGTCGAAGGGCTTGAGGCGGCCGGCCTCGTCCAGCCCCCAGTCGCGGCTGAAGACGGGCAGGCCGCCCACGGTGAGCGGCAGCTCGCGGTTGGGTTTGTGGAAGCGGTAGCGCACGGTGCGCGCGTCCAGCACATCCACGCCGGCCACGTCGATCAGCAGGGTCTTGTAGCCGGGCGAGGTGAAGGGGCCCATCAGCGTGTCGAAGCTGTGCTTGACGTCCTGCGCCAGCACCGGCTTGCCGTTGTGAAAGCGCGCTTCGGGGCGCAGCCGGAAGGTGACGGACAGCCCGTCCGGCGCCACGCTTACGTCTTCGGCCAGCAGGCCGTAGCCGGTGGCGGTCTCGTCCATGGAGCCGGTCAGCAGCGTGTCGAACATCAGCGCCGCGAGGTAGGCCGGCGCGCTGCCGCGGATGGTGAAGGGGTTGTATTTGTCGAAGGTGGAGGTGCGCAGGTTGCTCACCAGGCGCAGCTCGCCGCCCTTGGGCGCCTGGGGGTTGACGTAGGGCAGGTGCGTGAAGCTGGCCGGCAGCGCGGGCTCGCCCCACAGGGCATAGGCATGAGCCGCCAGGACGGCCGGGCTGGCCAGGGCCAACGCGAAGCTTGCAAGACAGGTCAGCCAGGAGCGCATGCGACAATTCTGCACCACTGAAACAGCGCGTTTTCTGCCGCTGTCCTCACCGTCATCCGACGGACCTTCCACCGTCTCCTGGAGAGAACAACAATGGGTTTCCTCGCCGGCAAGAAGCTGCTCGTCACGGGCGTTTTGTCCAATCGTTCCATCGCCTACGGCATCGCCCGCGCCTGCCACAGCCAAGGGGCCGAGCTGGCCTTCAGCTATGTGGGCGAGCGTTTCAAGGGCCGCATCACCGAGTTTGCCGCCGAGTTCGGCTCTGAGCTGGTCTTTGATTGCGACGTGGCCGAGGACGGGCAGATCGAACAGATGTTCGCCGGGCTGCACGAGGCCTGGGGCCAGTTTGACGGCTTCGTGCACAGCATCGGCTTTGCGCCGCGCGAGGCGATTGCCGGCAACTTCCTCGACGGCCTGTCGCGCGAAGGTTTTCGCATCGCGCACGACATCAGCGCCTACAGCTTCCCGGCCATGGCCAAGGCGGCCCTGCCCTACCTGAACGACCGTTCCGCGCTGCTCACGCTGAGCTACCTGGGCGCGCTGCGCTCCATCCCCAACTACAACACCATGGGCCTGGCCAAGG
>NZ_DAMCAM010000061.1:0-16898 GCF_032059615.1 Melaminivora sp.
CCTACGGATTAACAGTCCGGCGCTCTACCGACTGAGCTATCGAGGAACAAGACCGCGATTATATACAGAAAAAACCGGCAGAAAAGTGCACGCGTTCAGCGCTGCGGCTCGGGTCGCAGCCATAGCCAGACCAGCACGCAGGCCATGCAGGTGCAGGCCGTGATGGCGGCCCAGCGGGGTGCGCTGGTCCAGAACAGGATGACGGCGCACAGCGCCATGAGCACGGTGGCGCTCCATTTGGCGCGGCGGCTCACCCGCCCGCCATCGGCCCAGTTGCGCAGCATCGAGCCGAACAGCCGGTGCCGCCACAGCCAGGCGTGCAGGCGCGGCGAGCTGCGCGCGGCGGCCCAGCCAGCCATCAGGATGAACACGGTGGTGGGCAGGCCGGGCACGACGATGCCGATCACGCCCATGACGAGGCACAGCACCGCGAAGGCCAGAAGCAGCCAGCGCATGGGCGCCGGCAGGGGAGGGTGCTCGGGCAGGGGCGGCAGGGGGTCGCGCGGCAACTCAGGCATGGAGGCATTGTGCGCCGGGCATCAGGGCCCGGCGAGCGCCTGCAGCAGCTCGGTCTCGATGCGGATCTGCCGGGCGCTGTCGTGCAGGCCAGGCCCCTCCAGCAGAAAGCTGTCCTCCACCCGCTCGCCCAGCGTGCTGACCTTGGCCAGCTGCACCGACAGGCCATGGCGCGAGAGCACGCGCGCGACGCGGTACAACAGCCCCGGCCGGTCGCCGGCGGTGATGGCCAGCAGCCAGCGCCGGCCCTGCTCGTCGGGGCGCAGCTGCACGCGCGGCGCGATCGGGAAGCTGCGCATGCGCCGCGACGGCCGGCGCGCGTGCGGCTCGGGCAGGGGTTCGCGGCTGGCCAGGGCGCGCAGCAGCCCGTCCTCGACCAGATGGATCAGCTCGCGGTAGGCGCCTGCCTGCTCGCGCGCCGCGACCTGGAAGGTGTCCAGGGCGTGGCCGTCATGGCTGGTGTGCACGCGCGCGTCCAGGATGGAAAAGCCCGCCCGGTCGAAGTAACCACAGATGCGCATGAACAGGTCACTCTGGTCGGGCGCATAGACCAGCACCTCCAGCCCCTCGCCGGCGAGCGAGCGGCGTGCCCGCACCACGGGCAGGTGGCTGCCCACGTGGCGCGAGAGGTGGCGGGCGTGCCAGGCGATGTCCGGCGCCTCGTGGCGCATGAAATAGCTCACGTCCAGCGTGGCCCAGAGCGCGCGGTGCGCCTCGCGCGGCATGGAATGCAAGGCCAGCAGGATCAGCGCCTCGCGCTTCCTGGCTTCCACCTCGGCGGCCGGATCGGGTGCGGCCCCGCCCAGCACACGCAGCGTGGCGTGGTAGAGGTCCTCCAGCAGCTTGCCCTTCCAGGCGCTCCAGACCCGGGGGCTGGTGCCGCGGATGTCGGCCACCGTGAGCAGGTACAGGGCGGTAAGCCGGCGCTCGGTGCCCACGCGGCAGGCAAAGGCGGCGATCACCTCGGGGTCGGCCAGGTCCTGCTTCTGCGCGACCTGGCTCAGCGTCAGGTGCTCGGCCACCAGGAACTCGACCAGCTCGGCGTCGGCGCGCGCCAGGCCATGCTCGCGGCAGAAGCGCCGCGCCTCCAGCGCGCCGAGCGCCGAATGGTCGCCGCCGCGGCCCTTGCCGATGTCGTGGAACAGCGCGGCGATGTAGAGCAGCCAGGGCTTGTCCCAGCCCGCGGCGAGCTGCGAGCACACAGGGTATTCATGCGCGTGCTCGGCCATGAAGAAGCGCCGCACGTTGCGCAGCACCATCAGCGTGTGCTGGTCCACGGTATAGACGTGAAACAGGTCGTGCTGCATCTGCCCGACGATGCGCCGAAACGGCCACAGGGTGCGCCCCAGCACCGAGGTCTGGTTCATCAGCCGCAGGGCGTGCGTGATGCCCGAGGGCTGGCGCAGGATGCGCATGAAGGTGGCGCGGTTGACCGGGTCGGCGCGAAAGCGCGCGTCCATGACGTGGCGCGCGTTGTAGAGCGCGCGCAGCGTGCGCGCCGACAGCCCCTGCAGCCCCGGCGTGGTTTGATAAAGCAGAAAGGTCTCCAGGATGGCGTGGGGCTCGTCCTGGTAGAGGTTGTCGCTGGCCACCTCGATCAGGCCATCCTTGTCGAAAAAGCGCTCGTTGATGCTGCGCAGGCGCGCGCGCACGGGCGCCAGGCGCTCCTCGATGCCGAGCAGCAGGATTTGCGTGAGCTGCGTCACCGCCTTGGCGGCCCAGTAGTACTGGCGCATCAGCGCCTCGCTGGCGCGCAGGGCCGGGCGGGCGTCCTCCGTGCCGGTGCTGCGGTAGCTGAAAGTTTCGGCCACGGCGGTCTGCAGATCGAACAGCAGCCGGTCCTCGCGGCGCCCGGCAACGGCGTGCAGCCGTGCACGGATCAGGAACAGCAGCGCCTCGTTGCGCTCGAGCTGGCGCACCTCGAACGGCGTGGCCAGGCCGCTGTCGGCCAGGGCGCGCCAGCTGCTGCCCAGGCCGGCGGCGCGCGCCAGCCACAGGATGAGCTGCAGGTCGCGCAGACCCCCGGGCGATTCCTTGCAGTTGGGCTCCAGCGCGTAGGGCGTGTTCTCGTACCGGGTGTGGCGCTGGCGCATCTCCAGCGTCTTGGTCACGGCAAAGGCGCGCACGTCCAGCTCCGCCGCATGGCGGCGGCGCAGCTCGGCAAACAGCCGGGCACTGCCGGCCACGCGACGCGACTCCAGCAGCGCGGTCTGCACCGTCACGTCGGCGGCGGCCTCGTGCAGGCACTCGGGCAGGGTGCGCACGCTTGCGCCGATCTCCAGGCCCGCGTCCCAGCAGCTGCTGATGAAGGACTCCACCGCGGCGCTGGCGCCCGTGCCTTCGGGCAGCAACACCAGCACATCCACGTCGGAAGCCGGAAACAGCTGCCCGCGCCCATAGCCGCCCACAGCCACCAGGGCCGCGCCCCGCGGCAGCGCGGACCGCCGCCACAGCCGGCGCAGCGCCGCGTCGGTCAGCGCCGAGAGCCGGCGCAGCAGGCTGCGAATGCCGCGCGTGGAGGCACCCGGGGCCCGCAACGTGGCCACCAGCGCCTCCTTCTCGCGCTGGTAGGCCGCGCGCAGGGCCGCGACCGGCTCGCAGGCGGCAGGGCGAGGTTGACTGATCTTGGCGGACATGCGCGGCGGGCCGCCGTCCACGCCGCCCTCAGGTGGCAGTGGCGGTGACGAAGGGGGGCAGCTCGGGGTAGCCCTCGGACAGGGTCAGTACCTCGTAGCCTGTCTCGGTGACCAGGACGGTGTGCTCCCACTGCGCCGACAGACTGCGGTCGCGGGTGACGATGGTCCAGCCGTCGTTGCCGTGCTCCTTGACCTCGCGCCGGCCAATGTTGAGCATGGGCTCGATGGTGAAGACCATGCCGGGCTCCAGCAGCTCGCCCGTGTTGGGGCGGCCGTAGTGCAGCACCTGGGGCTCCTCGTGGAACTTCTGGCCGATGCCGTGGCCGCAAAACTCGCGCACCACCGACAGGCCGTGGCCTTCGGCGAACTTCTGGATGGCATGGCCCACGTCGCCCAGGCGCGCCCCGGGCCGCACCTGCAGGATGCCCAGCCACATGGCCTCGTAGGTCAGCTGCACCAGGCGCCTGGCGGCGATGGAACACTCGCCGATCAGGAACATGCGGCTGGTGTCGCCGTACCAGCCGTCCTGGCTGATGACGGTGACGTCCACGTTCATGATGTCGCCCTTCTTCAAGGGCTTGTCATTGGGAATGCCGTGGCAGACCACGTTGTTGAGCGAGGTGCACAGCGACTTCGGATAGGGCGGATAGCCCGGCGGCTGGTAGCCCAGGGTGGCCGAGCGGCTGCCCTGGCGGGCCATGCATTCGGCGGCCAGGCGGTCCACGTCGTTGGTGGTCATGCCCGGCTGCAGGCGCTGGGCGATGACGTCCAGCACCTCGGAGGCCATGCGGCCTGCTTCCCGCATCCCGGCGATGCCGTTCTGGTCTTTGATGGTGATGCTCATGGCGCAAATTATCCCACCGGGGTCTTGACCGCGAAGGGGCGGCTTAAAATGCCGGGTTCCCGGCAATCCCACGCCGGCAGGCACCAAAGGCCCCAGTCAGCGGCCCGGGCCCGGCCGGTTTCAGAGCGTACCCGCTGCTGCCGCAGCCCACCACACAGGCCGCTACCGTGACCTTGCACATCGCAACATTCGAGGGCGGCAACGCCCTTACCCCTTTTCGCGTCCAGCAGATGCTGCCGGCCCTGGCGGCCATCCACCCCAAGATCACCGGCCTTGCGGCGCGCCACGTCCACCTGGTGGCGCAGGACGAGGCGCCCGATGCCGTGGCGCGCAACCGCCTGGGCGCGCTGTTGAGCTATGGCGAGCCCTATGCCGGCGCGGGCGACGGGCCGGTGCTCTACGTCACGCCGCGCCTGGGCACGGTCTCGCCCTGGGCGTCCAAGGCCACCGACATCGCGCACAACTGTGGCCTGGCCGTGCGGCGCATCGAGCGCATCACCGAATACCGCATCGGCCTCAAGAGCGGCCTGCTGGGCGGCGTGCCGGAGCTGTCGCCCCAGCAGCTGGCGCAGGTGGCGGCGCTGATGCACGACCGCATGACCGAATCGGTCGTCGCTTCGCTTGCCGAGGCCGAGCGGCTGTTCACCGAGCTCGAGGCCGAACCCATGGCTTTCGTGGACGTGCTGGGTGGTGGCCGCGCGGCGCTGGCGGCTGCCAACACCGCCTGGGGCCTGGCGCTGGCCGACGATGAGATCGACTACCTGGTGGATGCCTTCGGCCGGATCGGGCGCAACCCGACCGACGTCGAGCTGATGATGTTCGCCCAGGCCAACAGTGAACACTGCAGGCACAAGATCTTCAACGCCCGATTCACCATCGACGGCGTGGCGCAGCAGGAGACGCTGTTCGGCATGATCCGCCACACCGAGGCGGCCTCGCCCCGGCACACTGTCATTGCCTATGCCGACAATGCCTCCGTCATGGAGGGCAACACGGTCGAGCAGTTTGTGGCGAAATACGGCGCAAACCTAGGCTCAGCAACGGCTCCCAGCTATCAAAAAGAAAGCGTGCTGCAGCACGTGCTGATGAAGGTGGAGACGCACAACCACCCCACGGCCATCTCCCCCTTCCCGGGCGCATCGACCGGCGCCGGCGGTGAGATCCGCGACGAGGGCGCCACCGGCCGGGGCTCCAGGCCCAAGGCGGGCCTGACGGGCTTCACGGTCTCGCGGCTGTGGGGCAGCGAGGTCGGGCGGCCGGCGCATATCGCCAGCCCGCTGCAGATCATGGTCGAAGGCCCGCTGGGCGGCGCGGCCTTCAACAACGAGTTCGGTCGGCCCAACCTTGCGGGCTACTTCCGCGAGTACGAGCAGGAAGTGGACGGCGTGCTGCGCGGCTACCACAAGCCCATCATGATCGCTGGTGGGATGGGCAGCATCGACGCGCGGCTGACCCAGAAGATCGCCTTCCCCGCCGGCACCCTGCTGGTGCAGCTGGGCGGCCCCGGCATGCGCATCGGCATGGGCGGCGGCGCGGCCAGCTCCATGGCCAGCGGCACCAACGCGGCCGAGCTGGATTTTGACTCGGTGCAGCGCGGCAACCCCGAGATCGAACGGCGCGCGCAGGAGGTCATCAATCACTGCTGGGCACAGGGCCCGGCCAACCCCATCCTGGCCATCCACGACGTGGGCGCGGGCGGCCTGTCCAACGCCTTCCCCGAGCTGGTCAACGACGCCGGGCGCGGCGCGCGCTTCGACCTGCGCGCCGTGCCGCTGGAAGAATCGGGCCTGGCGCCCCGGGAAATATGGAGCAACGAGAGCCAGGAGCGCTACGTGCTGGCGATTGCGCCCGAGTCGCTGGCGCAGTTCACGGCGTTCTGCGAGCGCGAGCGCTGCCCGTTCGCCGTGGTCGGCGTGGCGACCGAGGAGCGGCAATTGGTCGTAGGCGACGTGGACTTGCCCCTTCCCCCCTTGGGGGAAGGCGGGGATGGGGGTCAGCCGGCGGGTGCTGCGCGTGGCATGCCCCCACCCCAGCCCTCCCCCGGAGAGGGAGGGAGTGAAGAACTGGCGGTGGACATGCCCATGGACGTGCTGCTGGGCAAGCCGCCGCGCATGCACCGCGACGTGCACAGCGTGCAGCGTAAGGCCCAGCCCCTGGATGTGGACGGTGTGGCGCTGCAGCAGGCCGTGATCGACGTGCTGGCGCACCCCACGGTGGCGAGCAAGCGCTTTCTCGTGACCATCGGCGACCGCAGCGTCGGCGGGCTCACGCACCGCGACCAGATGGTCGGCCCCTGGCAGGTGCCGGTGGCCGACGTGGCGGTGACGCTGGCTGATTACGCGGGTTTTGCCGGCGAGGCCTTCGCCATGGGCGAGCGCACGCCGCTGGCAGCGCTCGATGCGCCTGCATCCGGCCGCATGGCGGTGGCGGAAGCCATCACCAATCTGCTGGCCGCGCCCATCGAGCTTGCGCGCGTCAAGCTGTCGGCCAACTGGATGGCCGCCTGCGGCGAGCCGGGCGAGGACGCTGCGCTGTACGAGACGGTCAAGGCCGTGGGCATGGAGCTGTGCCCGGCGCTGGGCATCTCCATCCCCGTGGGCAAGGACAGCCTGTCCATGCGCACGCAGTGGACCGACGAGGCGGGCGCGCAGCGCAAGGTCACCTCGCCGGTAAGCCTGATCGTCTCGGCGTTCGCCACGCTGAGCGATGTGCGCGGCACGCTCACGCCGCAGCTCGACGCGGCCGAGGTCGACTCCACCCTGGTGCTGGTGGACCTGTCGCGCGGCCGCATGCGCATGGGCGGCTCCATCCTGGCGCAGGTGCTGGGCCAGGACGGCGGTGAGGTGCCCGATCTCGATTCCGCCCCGGACCTGGTGGCCCTGGTCGATGCCGTGAACGCGCTGCGCGCGGCCGGCCTGGTCCTTGCCTACCACGACCGCAGCGACGGCGGCCTGCTGGCGGCCGTGGCCGAGATGGCCTTTGCCGGCCGCGTGGGCGTGGCGCTGAACGTCGACATGCTGGTCACCGAGGGCGACGGCATCAGCGACAGCCGCATGGAGACGGGCGACGCCAAGAACTGGGCCAGCCAGGTCAGCGGCCGGCGCGAGGAGCTCACCCTGCGCGCGCTGTTCAACGAGGAGCTGGGCGTGGTGCTGCAGGTGCGCACCTGCGAGCGCAACCAGGTCATGCAGGTGCTGCGCACGCACGGCCTGGCCGCCTGCAGCCACTTCGTCGGCAAGACGCGGCCCGAGAGCTGCGCCATGCCCGAGGGCAAGGGCGAGCTGCAGGTCTGGCGCGACGCGAAAAAGCTCTTCGGCGCTGCTTTGTCCGACCTGCACCAGGTCTGGGACGCCGTCAGCTGGAAGATCTGCCAGCAACGCGACAACCCGGCCTGTGCCGACCAGGAGCACGCCGCCGCGGGCGACCCCGCCGACCCCGGCCTGCACGTCCACTTGACCTTTGATCCGCTCGATGACGTGGCCGCGCCCTTCGTGCATACCGCGCGACCGCGCGTGGCCGTGCTGCGCGAGCAGGGCGTGAATTCGCACGTGGAGATGGCCTACGCCTTCACCGAGGCCGGTTTCGAGGCCTTCGACGTGCACATGAGCGACCTGCAGGCCGGCCGGGCCGAGCTGTCGCAGTTCGCCGGCATCGTCGCCTGCGGGGGCTTCAGCTACGGCGACACCTTGGGCGCGGGTATCGGCTGGGCGCGCTCCATCACCTTTAACGAGCAGCTGTCGGCGCAGTTCCAGGCCTTCTTCGCGCGCCCGGACACCTTCGGCCTGGGCGTGTGCAACGGCTGCCAGATGTTCGCCGAGCTGGCCGACATCATCCCCGGCGCCGAGGACTGGCCACGCTTCACCACCAACCAGAGCCACCGTTTCGAGGCGCGCCTGTCCATGGTCGAGGTGCTCGACTCCCCCAGCCTGTTCTTTGCCGGCATGGCCGGCACGCGCCTGCCCATCGTGGTTTCGCACGGCGAGGGGCATGCCAACTTCCAGTGGCGCGGCAACCCGGAGCGTGCGCTGGGCGCGCTGCGCTACGTGGACAACCAGGGCCAGCCAACCGAGCGCTACCCGTTCAACCCCAACGGCAGCGCCGGTGGCCTGACTGGCGTGACCACGGCCGATGGGCGGTTCACGGCGCTGATGCCGCATCCTGAGCGGGTGTTTCGCAACGTCCAGATGAGCTGGACCGACCTGGCGGCCACGGGCGGGCAGGGCGCGCACAGCCCCTGGATGCGGCTGTGGCGCAACGCGCGTCGCTGGGTGGGATGAGGCCTGCCGGGCAGCCCTGAGCGGCTGCTTGCGCTTTCGGCGGCAGAGGCTTGCAGCGCTTGTCCGACAGGCGCTGCAAGCCTTTTGCATTCACAGTCGGCCATCTCCGATCCCTGCAGAGTTCTCCATGGCCGGCGCCAGCCTCCTGACCCTTCTCGACGATATCGCCTCGCTGCTCGACGACGTAGCGCTCATGTCCAAGCTGGCCGCGCGCAAAAGCGTGGCCATGGCCGATGACGTCTCGGTCATGACCAAGGTGGCGGCGCAAAAGACCGCCAGCGTCCTTGGCGACGACCTGGCGGTGAACGCGGAGCAGGTCAACGGCGTGCGCGCCGAGCGCGAGCTGCCCGTGGTCTGGGCAGTGGCACGCGGCTCGCTGGTCAACAAAGCCATCCTGGTACCGGCGGCGCTGCTCATCAGCGCTTTCATTCCCTGGGCCATCACGCCCCTGTTGATGCTGGGCGGCACCTATCTGGTGCTGGAGGGCATGGAAAAGTTGTTGCACCACGACAAGCCCGAGCGTGCCGGCCTGGCCGAGGGTGACGGGCGCGCGCCCCCGACCCTGGCGGAGCTGCAACGGCTGGAGAAAACCAAGATCCGCGGCGCCATTCGCACCGATTTCATCCTCTCGGCCGAGATCATCGTCATTGCGCTGGGCACGGTCGCGCAGGCCGATTTCGCGCAGCAGGTGGCCGTGCTCTCGGCCATCGCCCTGTTCATGACCGTGGGGGTCTATGGCGTGGTGGCGGCCATCGTGAAGCTCGACGACGTCGGTCTGTGGCTGATGCGCAAGAAGAGCCGTGCCGCCTGCGCGGTGGGGCGCATGCTGGTGTCGGCCGCGCCGCGTCTCATGAAGGGTCTCACGGTGGCTGGCACCATTGCCATGTTCCTGGTGGGTGGGGGCATCCTGGTGCACGGCATCCCCCCGCTGTCGATAGCCATCGACCAGGTAGGCCAGGCGGCGGCCGCCTGGCCTCTCGGTCGGCTGTGGGCCTTCGCGCTGCCGCATCTGCTCAACGCGCTGGTGGGCATGGCCGTGGGGGCGGTGGTGCTGAAACTGTGGAGCGGGGTACAGCGCCTGCGCGGCAGGCCCTGAGTGCGCAGTGTTGCAACGCAGCAATTCTTGATCTGCGGCAACCTTTGCCCTACAGTGAGTAGGCTTTAATAGCGCCCACGGGGGATGTCCCCGGTCAACCCACCCACCTCTGGATTGTTATGAAAAAGACCCTGCTGGCCCTGGCCGCCGTTTGTGCAATGACCTCGGGCGCTGCCTTTGCGCAGCAGACCGGCTCCGAAGGCCCCCTGATGGTGCGCGTGCGCGCCGTCAACCTCGACAGCGCCAACGGTGGCAGCACCAACCCCAACCTGAACCTGTCGGTCAACAACAAGGTCATCCCCGAGCTGGACGTGTCGTATTTCTTCACGCCCAACATCGCCGCCGAGCTGATCCTGACCTACCCGCAGAAGCACGACATCCGCTCCAACGGCACCAACATCGGCTCGCTCAAGCACCTGCCGCCCACGCTGCTGGCGCAGTACCACTTCACCAACTTCGGCGGCTTCAAGCCCTATGTGGGCGCCGGCATCAACTACACACGTTTCTCCAGCGTACGGTTCGACCCTGCCGTGCAGGCGGCCCTGAACCCGTCGGTCAGCAAGAACAGCTGGGGCGGCGCCCTGCAAGTGGGTGTGGACATCCCCCTGTCCAAAAACATGTACCTGAACTTCGACGTCAAGAAGGTGTACATCGACACCAACGTGTACTCCAACGGCGCCAAGGTAGGCACCTTCAAGGTCAACCCGGTGCTGGCCGGCGTGGGCCTGGGCTGGCGCTTCTGACCGACCGGTCACACGACAGTCATTTATTGCGATTCTTCATGGTGAGACTGGCCGGCGCCCATGGGTGCCGGCTTTTTTTATTTCCATTTTCATAGCGAACCCTCGAGGATTGGCACCGCTTTCCGGCCATTTTCAGCTGAAAGACGCCATTGCCCTCGTCTGGCTGCCACAGGGTCACGCAGCCGGCAAGAGGGACTGGAAGGTTTGCGCGGGCGTCCTACCCCACGCGCTGGCCTAGGCCTTCCGGAAGGCAGGCCGGGTCGGGCCTAGGCTGTCTGCCTATGCCTGAAGCCCTGACCGCCGAACCGCGCCCATCCCCTGTCGCCGCCTTCCCGTTGCCGGGGTCGCACGCAGCCTGCCTGGATGAGGCAGCGCCCACCCCCGGCTGCGCGCCGGCCGCAGAGCGCTTGCAGATCATCGACGGGCTGTTGCGCCCACAGGCCCGCATCTCGCCCAAGTATTTCTACGACCAGCGCGGCTCGGCGCTGTTCGAGGCCATCACCCGGCTGCCCGAGTATTACCCCACGCGCACCGAGCGCGCCATCTTCGAGCGCCACGGGCAGGACATTGCGCGCGTGGTCGGCAGCCGGCGGGTGGTGATCGAGCCGGGCGCCGGCAGCTGCGAGAAGGCGCGCGCCCTGTGCCAACTGCTGGACGCCACGCACTTCGTCGGCATCGACATCTCGGCCGACTACTTGCACGGCGCCGTGGAGGATTTGCGCCGCGCCGTGCCCGGCCTGGACGCCCGCGCCGTGGGTGGCGACCTGACAGCAGGCATGAAGCTGCCGGGGGACCTGCCCGCCGAGCGCCGCCTGGTCTTCTACCCCGGCTCGTCCATCGGCAATTTCGATCCGCCAGCGGCGCAGCAGTTGCTGGCCGCCATGCATGCCCTGGCAGCGGGCGCGGGCGGCGCGATCTTGCTGGGCATCGATCTGCCCAAGGACGTGGCCGTGCTGCAGGCTGCCTACGACGATGCCTCGGGAACCACCGCCGCCTTCAACCGCAATGCCCTCGTGCACCTCAACCGCCTGATCGGCAGCGACTTCGATCCCGGGCAGTGGCGACATGTGGCCTTCTTCGACGAGGGCGCATCGCGCATCGAAATGCACCTGGCTGCCTGCAGGCCCCAACGCGTGCGCTGGCCGGGCGGCGGGCGCGACTTCGCGGCCGGGGAGCGCATCCATACCGAGAACAGCTACAAGTACCCGCTGCCGGTCTTCATGGCCATGCTCGGACGCGCGGGCTTTCGGCAGCCGCGCGCCTGGCTCGACGAGCGCGGCTGGTGCGCCCTGGTCCATGCCCTGGCCTGAATGAGGCCCGAGCCCGGCGCTTACGCATGCAACACGACACGGACAAGGAGGCCCCCATGCGTCCGACACCCTCTACGGTCCCGCCGCAGGCGGCAGCCCCGGGCCCGTCCCTTGCGGAGCGCTACCGGCAGGTGCGCACGGCCACCGAGCGCCTGGCCGCGCCCCTGTCGGCCGAGGATTGCTGCGTGCAGTCCATGCCCGATGCCAGCCCCGTGAAGTGGCACCTGGCGCACACCACCTGGTTTTTCGAGACTTTCATCCTGGAGCCGCACGAGCCCGGCTTCCATCCTTTCGATCCCGCCTTCCGGGTGTTCTTCAACTCCTACTACCAGGGCGTGGGGCCGCAGCACCCGCGCCCGCAGCGTGGCCTGATCACGCGCCCCGCCTTGGAGACGGTGCGCGCCTGGCGCGCCGAGGTGGACGTGCGCATGGAGCGGCTGCTGGAGGGCATCGAGGCGGACGGGCCCGTGGCAAGGCTGCTGGAGCTCGGGCTGCAGCACGAGCAGCAGCACCAGGAGCTGATCGTCACCGACATCAAGCACCTGTTGTGGTGCAACCCCGGGTGGCCCACCTATCACCCGGCGCTGCCCGAGGCGCTGGCGCGCGATGGCCTGCACAAGGGTGGGGTGCCGGCGCAGCAGTGGCAGCGCATCGAGGGCGGCCTGGCACAGGTCGGCCATGCCGGGGCCGGGTTCGCCTTCGACAACGAGCTGCCCCGGCACACGGTGTATGTGCAGCCCTGCGAGCTGGGCACGCGTCCGGTGAACAACGCCCAATACCTGGCCTTCATCGAGGACGGCGGCTATCGCCACCCGGCGCTCTGGCTGGCCGAGGGCTGGGACTGGCTGCGCAGCCAGCACATCGCGCATCCGCTGTACTGGCGCCAGGACGCGCAGGGCTGGAGCGAGTTCACGCTGGCCGGGGCCCGGCCCCTGGCGCCCGCGCAGCCCGTGGCGCACCTGTCGTACTACGAGGCCGACGCCTATGCGCGCTGGGCCGGCGCGCGCCTGCCGACCGAGGCTGAATGGGAGGTGGCGGCCGCTGGCCTGGGGACGACGGACGGGCACTTTGCCGATGCCGGCGTGCTGCACCCCCTGCCGGCGGCCGCCGGCGCGGACGCCACGGGCCTGCAGCAGATGTTCGGCGACGTCTGGGAGTGGACGCAGTCGAGCTACGCGCCTTACCCCGGCTTCGCCCCGGCCGTCGGCGCCGTGGGCGAGTACAACGGCAAGTTCATGGTCAACCAGTACGTGCTGCGCGGCGGCTCCTGCGCCACGCCGGCCGGGCATGTGCGCGCGAGCTACCGCAATTTCTTCCCGACGGGTGCGCGCTGGCAGTTCAGCGGCCTGCGCCTGGCGCGGGACGGCTGACCGGGCGCGCCCGGCAGCGCGGCTTTCAGACCGCGTCCAGCGCCTGGTTCAGGTCGGCCAGCAGATCGTCGATGTGCTCGATGCCGACGGACAGGCGCACCATGCCCTCGGTGACCCCCGCCTTGGCCAGCTCGTGCGCGTCCAGCTGGCGGTGCGTGGTGGAGGCCGGGTGCGTGGCCAGCGATTTCGCGTCGCCGATGTTCACCAGGCGCAGGAACAGCTGCAGGGCGTCCAGGAAGCGCGCTCCGGCGGCCCGGGCGTCCTCGCCCTCGGCCGTCTTCAGGCTGAACGACAGGATGCCCGAGGCACGCCCGCCCAGCTGCCGCTGCACCAGGGCGTGGTCCGGGTGGTCCGGCAGACCCGCATATCGCACCCACTTCACCTTGGGGTGCGCCTGCAGCGCCCGGGCAATCGCCAGGGCGTTGTCGCAGATGCGGTCCATGCGCAGCGCCAGCGTCTCGATGCCCTGCAGGGTGAGGAAGGCGTTGTGCGGCGACAGCGCCGCGCCCATGTTGCGCAGCGGCACCACGCGCACGCGGCCGATGTAGGCGGCCTCGCCCAGGGCCTCGGTATAGACCACGCCGTGGTAGCTTACGTCGGGCTCGTTCAGGCGCTTGAAGCGCTCCTTGTGCTTGGCCCACGGGAACTTGCCGCTGTCCACGATGGCGCCGCCGATGCTGTTGCCATGGCCGTTCAGGTATTTGGTCAGGGCGTGCACCACGATGTCCGCGCCATGCTCGATGGGGCGCAGCAGGTAGGGGCTGGGCACGGTGTTGTCCACGATCAGCGGCACGCCATGGGCGTGGGCCACGTCGGCCAGCGCCCGGATGTCGGTCACGTTGCCCAGGGGGTTGCCGATGGACTCGCAGAACACCGCTTTGGTGTGCTCGTCGATCAGGCTGGCAAAGCTTGCGTGGTCTGCCGGGTCGGCAAAGCGCACGCTGATGCCCTGCTGCGGGAAGGTATGGGCAAACAGGTTGTAGGTGCCGCCATAGAGCGTGCTGGCCGCGACGATGTTGTCGCCCGCCTCGGCGATCGCCTGGATGGCATAGGTGATGGCCGCCATGCCCGAGGCCACGGCCACCGCGCCGATGCCGCCTTCGAGCGCCGCCAGGCGCTTTTCCAGCACGTCGTTGGTCGGATTCATGATGCGCGTGTAGATGTTGCCCGGCACCTTCAGGTCGAACAGGTCGGCGCCGTGCTGCGCGCTGTCGAAGGCGTAGGCCACCGTCTGGTAGATGGGCACGGCGGCGGACTTGGTGGTCGGGTCGGGCGAATAGCCGGCATGCACGGCCAGGGTTTCGATGCGCATCGGTGTCTCTCTTGTCGTGGGTGAAGCGGTTGGGGGATCAGCGGAGCGCGCATTGTCGGCCAAGGCCCCGCGCGCCCGAACGACCGACTGGCTATGTGCTTATGCGTGCGTCACGTGGCCCGCCGCCGCGGGCCCCGCGCCGGGGCCGGTGCAGGCTGCGCCGCCTCCCAGCCAGGCAGGGCCTGCCAGAGCACGGCGGGCGCATGGGCATCGGTGGCCGCGTAGCGGATCTGCCCGGCACTCAGGCTGCGTGCCGACCAGTTGGAGGTAGAGGTCTTCTTGCTCTTGGACAGTTGCTGGCCCAGCACCAGCGCCACGGCCGCGCGCACGCCCGTGTTGCGCCCGAAGCCGTGGCGGGCGAAGACGCGGTCCAGGTCCTCCAGTCCGGCGGGCTCGGCCCCCAGGCGGACGGGCAGGCTGCGCCGGTCATTGTCCAGGCCAAAGCCCACCTTCAGGATGCGCGCATCGGCCAGCACGTCGCGCGCCAGCTGCAGCGCTCCCGGGTGGTAGAGCTGCAGCAGCCAGGCATCGTGCGGCGTGGCCAGCTGCACCAGGTCAGGCCCGGCGTCGTGTGCGCCAGCGGTGAAAAGGGGACGGCTTTCGGTATCGAAGCCCAGCACGCGCAGGCCCAGCAGCGCGGCGCGCGCGGCGGCAAATTCTTCAGGCGTGGCGGGGACGTGGATGCGCGCCGGCGCCAGCGTGGGAAAGGGCGGCAGCAGGGCGGATTGCTCTTTGGTGGGCGGCAGGCGGCGGGGCATTTGAGGTTTTCAGGCCGCCGCAGGCCGCGTCCGGTAGAACTGCATCGGCTGCTCGGCCATCTGCCGCGCGTGCTGATTCAGCACCGACTTCTTCATCCGGCCCACCACGTGCATCTCGCAGGGCTTGCAGTCAAAACGCAGGGTCAGTCTTTCCTTGCCGTTGATGAGCTGCAGCGGCTCAGCCTTGATGGTGCCCTTCACGCCGATCACGCCCTTGGCCTGCTTGGGGCACAGGCTCATGGAAAAGCGCACGCAGTGCTTGGTGATCATCAGGCTGACCTCGCCTTCCTCCTCTTTCGATTCATACGCGGCGTCGATCACCTGGACGCCGTGGCGTACATAGAAGTCGTGCGCCTTGTGATTGAAGACGTTGGCCAGGTAGGTCAGCGTGTCCTCGGGGAAGGGCGTAGGGGGTTCGACCGCGGCCGCGCGCGGCAGGCGCACGAAGCCCGCCGCGCGCGCTGCCTCCAGCGCGGCCACGGCGTCGCGGCGCAACTGGTTCAGGGCGGAGGCGGGCACGAACCACGGCTGCGACAGATGCAGCGCGATGTCGTGCACGGCAAAAATCGTCGTGCCGAAGCGCCCCAGCTGTTCGCGCAGCGTGGCGGTGGCACGCTGCGCGTCGCTGGCAGGTTCATGCGGCTGCGCGATGCGGGCGGTGCCGGCAAAACCGTCCTCGTCGGTCAGCGTCAGCGCAAAGCCGTCCGTGGTTTCCGCAAACTCCGCCCACAGACCGATGCGCCGGACGCTGGATTCCCTGTCCAGCGTGCGCACCCAGTCCATGTCGCGGTTGCGGTTGATCTCCAGGCCCTTGCGCAGATTCTTGAAGCCGGCGATCGGGTCTTTCGGGAAGACGCGCCACAAGCCTTTCTTCTCATTCACGGCTTCGGCGCGGTTGATGTGCACGCCCACCAGCTCTTTTTGCAGATCCCAGTAGCACAGGCCGTCGCCGTTGTGCAGCACGGTGGCGTGGTCGCTTGTCTCCAGCTCGAACCAGTTGTCGCCCACCTGCCCTGTACCGATACGAGTTATCCAGCCGATGGCACGCCCGGGCGTCTTGGGCGTGTCGAAGGCGCCGATGTCATCCTTGCGGCCGTTCACGAAGTAATCGGTGAACTCGCGGTTGAAGTTCTGGTCGGGGTCGGGCGTGAAGGTGAACGTGGTGCGGCCCGACGACGACCGCGCCAGCGGCGCCTCGGAGAACTCGCGCTCCTCGATGATCTCGTCCAGCAGCCTGCGGTAGTGGGCCGTGATGTTCTTCACGTAACCCATGTCCTTGTAGCGGCCCTCGATCTTGAAGCTGCGCACGCCGGCGTCGATCAGCGCGCGCAGGTTGCCCGACTGGTTGTTGTCCTTCATGGACAGCACGTGCTTTTCGTGCGCCAGGATGCGGCCCTGGCCGTCCAGCACCTCGTAAGGCAGGCGGCAGGCCTGATTGCAGTCGCCGCGGTTGGCGCTGCGCCCGGTGTGCGCGTGGCTGATGAAGCACTGGCCCGAATACGCCACGCACAGCGCACCGTGCACGAAGAACTCGATGGTTGTGCGCGCCGGGTCGGTGGCGGCGCGGATCGCCGCGATCTGCTGCAGATCGAGTTCGCGCGCCAGCACGATCTGCGACAGACCCGCGTCCTGCAGGAATCGGGCCTTCTCGGGCGTGCGGATGTCGGTCTGCGTGCTGGCATGCAGCTGGATGGGTGGCAGGTCCAGTTCCAGCAGACCCATGTCCTGGATGATCAGCGCGTCCGCCCCGGCCTCGTACACCTGCCAGGCCATGCGCCGCGCGTCGTCGAGCTCGTCGTCGCGCAGGATGGTGTTGAGCGTGATAAAGATGCGGCTGCCAAAGCGGTGCGCATGCCGGATCAGGCGCTCCAGCTCGCGAGTGTCGTTGCCGGCGGTGGCGCGCGCGCCAAAGGCCGGGCCGCCGATATACACGGCGTCAGCGCCATGGTTGACGGCTTCGATGCCGATGGCGGCATCGCGTGCGGGCGAGAGCAGTTCGAGCTGGTGGGGCAGGAGGGACATAGGGCGCGGATTAT